>JBGVCE010000446.1:0-2468 GCA_045226235.1 Anaerobutyricum sp. | reverse complement strand
GTGAACCAGATGAGTAACCTAGGCCATGGCGTATGGGAAGATGGACGTGAGGAGGGACGCGTTGAAGGGCGTGCAGAAGGACGCGCAGAAGTATACTCAGAGTTCGTTTTAAAAATGTTTAGTAAGGGATACACAATTGAGGAAATATCTGAGATAGCAGAAAAAACGGAAGAAGAGATTCGCGACATAATCAATAGCCAAGAAGCAAAACTGGCAACTGTATAATCCGGTAATGTTAACCCTGTGGTGACTTTATTTATCATCACAGGGTTTTCTATAACCATCAAATATGATAATATTTGAGATGCTGAAATAAAATGTGTTTTTAAGGGGTATATAAAATGAAAATCAGACATTCAACGGAGCAGGATTTTGACCGGATTATGGAAATCTACGCATATGCCAGAAAATTCATGGCGGAACATGGGAATCCTAATCAGTGGGGGCCGACTTGCTGGCCTCCGGAAGACTTGATTCATGAGGATATTCGCCGCGGGGACAGCTATGTGTGCCTGGATGATGAGAGCCGCGTGGTGGGAACCTTCTACTACATCTGTGGGAAGGACATCGAGCCTACTTATAAGAAGATCGATGATGGAGACTGGCTTGATGACAGTCCTTATGGAGTGGTGCACCGGGTTGCCGGGGATGGTTCTGTAAAAGGAATCGGATCCTTCTGCGTTAACTGGGCTTATGAACAGTGTGGGCACCTACGCATCGATACCCACGGGGACAACATCGTGATGCAAAATATGTTGAAGAAGCTGGGATTTACTCACTGTGGCACCATATATGTCCATGAAGATAATTACCCAAGGCTGGCTTTTGAGAAGATTTCTTAATAAACATTATACTGTGAAAGAATACATAGAAAAGGAAGCAACGTAGATATGTCAGAATTAACTGCTCCACGGGAAATGGAGCTAAATAAAGAGATATATAAAGACAAAAAATGGGTAGTGACCGGCTGGGTACGAATTCTTTTCGGGTTGTTAGTGTTTGCCTTTGGAGTTCATCTGACCATCTATGCCAATATCGGGCTTGCTCCCTGGGATTGCCTGGGTATGGGAATTTCATACCACACCCCCTTTAATTACGGGATTTCTATGACCCTGATGGCAGTTCTGGTATTGGGAATCGACCTTTTGCTGAGGGAAAGAATCGGCTTTGGTACCATCATCGATGCCCTGTTTACCGGCAATTTCGTCCAGGCATTCAACTATCTGAATCCCTTCCCGGAGAATCACAATCTCTGGCTGGGCATCCTGATTATGGTGACCGGTTTTGTTTTCATGGCTGTTGGCATGTGGATCTATATGTGTGCTGAGCAATGTTGTGGACCCAGGGACTCATTTTTGGTGGGCCTGGGGAAGAGAATGCCCAAAATACCCATCGGGATGGTTGAAATCATTCAATGGGTCTTTGTCCTGCTGGCGGGCTATCTGCTGGGTGGACCTATTGGAATCGGTACCTTGATCAGCACTTTTGGAACCGGCCTCGTGATGCAGCTTGTGTATAACATCCTGAGGTTTGAGCCAAGAGACCTAAAACACAAGAGCGTGATCGAGGCAGTGAAGATATTAAAGGAATAACAGAAATTGATACTGAGAGATAAAGATATCCGGGAACCTCTCTTTGAATTCCTGGAAGAAAACTACGGAATCGTTAGAATTCTGGAGGAGAAACCCATGGGGCGGTCCCGGGCGGATGTCATCATGGTTACAACAGAATACCTTTACGGTATAGAAATAAAGAGCGACGCGGATTCCTATGCCAGATTATCCGGTCAGGTGAAGGATTATGATAAATATTATGACTATAATTTTGTGGTAGTGGGAACCAGCCATGCCTTGCATATCCGGGAACATGTGCCAGAGTACTGGGGTGTGATCACTGTAGAACCGGTGGAGGGAAAGCTGGATTTTTACATCCTGCGCCATCCCAACCCCAACCCCAAGGTGAGCTGGAACAGAAAACTGGAAATCCTGTGGAGGCCGGAACTGGCGAAACTGCAGACAATCTACGGTATGCCAAAATACAAGGAGAAGAGAAAATCCTTTGTGGCAGATAAGATCGTTGAATGGATGGAAGCCGGTAAGATCGAGGAGATATCCTTGCGCAGAAATGTGTGTAGTCTTCTGTTGGAGAGGGATTATAGCACGATCCGGCAGGAACTGGCGGAGTACCGCAGGGGAGAGATCGCCAAAAAACTGGACCGGGAGACAGACCCCCGGATCCGTGTAGAATTGCTGGCGCAGCAGGCGGCAGCGAAGCGTAATCTAAAGAGCAGAACCAGGCGTAGAAGAAGGAGATATTAAAACAGGTAGACAAGATGAAGATTATATTATCACCGGCTAAGAAAATGAATATCAATGACGATATGGCCGTGGGAACTATTACCAGCCCCCAGTTTCTGGAGCAGACGGAGGAGATCCTCGCCTGGCTGAAGGGACAGTCCCATGAGGCCT
>JBGVCE010000445.1:0-4403 GCA_045226235.1 Anaerobutyricum sp. | reverse complement strand
TCTTTGTTCTTTCTGGAAATAGTATAGCAGTAGTCTTTCAAAAAATCTGTATCCACAGATACACCACAAAAAGTTTTTTCGTGTATACTATGGTATATAGAAAGGCAAAGGAAGGAGAACTTTATGGATTATACAGTTCTGGAACGGAGCACTCTTTTTCACGGAATAAATGCAAAGGACCTGCGTGGGATTCTGGAGTCTGTTTCCCATCATATTCAATGCTACGATAAGGATGAGGTCATTTTTCATCTGATGGAAGAAGCAGACCGGATCGGGATCATTTTGGAAGGAAGGGCACAGGCTCAGAAACCTTTTCCAAACGGGAGCCAGGTAAATGTCTCCATCCGAAATCCCGGAGAAATGATAGGACCGGCTGCTGTTTTTTCAGCCAGTCACCGCTACCCATGTGACGTGATGGCGATCGAAGCGGTCACCCTTATGGTGTTCAGAAAAAAAGATCTGCTCCAGTTAATGCGAAAGGACATTCGCATCCTGGAAAACTTCACTAGAGAGATCGCCTCCGCAACTTATATGCTGCAGCAAAGGCTTGAACTGCTCTCTTACAGCGATATCGCCCAGAAAGCTGCCTTCTATCTGCTCATGCAGAGAAGAAAGACCGGATCGGATCAGATCCGGATCCCGGATTCCGTCACTAAATGGTACTTGATGATGAATGTCTCCAGACCCTCTCTTCACCGGGAGCTGAAGCGGTTAGAGGCTCAGGGAATCATATCTTATCATTCACATATCATAGAGATCCTGGACCCGGATGCTCTCCAGACAGTTCTCGGATGAGAATTGGATCATAAGCAACTGCAAACTAATATATAAACAAACTAACTCCTGTTTAGTTATGTTTGTTTAAACCAAAAAATAAGCAAACTATTTTGTTTTATATTAAAATCAGGTTGATTTTATTTGTTTATTTTGTTATTCTTTACTTACTAAGGAGGTATTTAAGCAAAATGCTTCGTGAAGAATTAGTGGAATTGGCTAATGAGATAATAAAAAGCAAGGCCGAAACACAAAATATAGAAGTGAAAGCTGCCCAAGGAGGCTGCCCTAAAAGATTATATGATACTTTATCCAGCTTCTCAAACCAGGATGACGGGGGTATCCTTCTGTTTGGCATTGATGAAAAGCAGGGTTTCATCCCTGTAGGTGTTTATGATCTGCAGGATCTGCAAAAGAAGGTAACAGAGCAATGTAATCAGATGGTTCCGCCGGTAAGAGCTGTATTCACCTTAGAATTAAACTATTATCCGGAATACACCTCAAAGTAAACAACCAAAGGGGAGATATTACGAATGGATCAATTATTTACCTGTTCAGCCAAAGAATTCGTGGGCACTGCTTCTGCCTATACGATTGGAATGGTGATCGCCACTCTTGATGGCAGCATCAAACATCTTTTAAATATCCCCGAAACCTGTGCTGCCATCGGAATCATCTCTTCCAGGACAGGGACAGTGACCCAGGCCCTTGCTATCGATGATGCCGTAAAAGCATCGAATTCTTATCTCATTAAGTTTGAGATGGCAATCGATGCGGGAAAGCAGTGCGGACAAGGCTGTCTTTTCATCCTGGGTGCAGATACGGTGACTGATGCCAGAAGAGCTGTCGAGATTGCTCTGGAGCGTACAGATTTCTGGCAGAAGTGCCTGTATATCAACGAGGTTGGTCATATGGAATGCCACGTCACTCCGAATGCAGGAGAAGTACTCCACCAGATCTTCGGTGCACCCCTTGGCAGGGCTTTTGGTATCATCGGCGCTGCACCTGCGGGAATCGGACTGGCCGCAGTGGATAAGGCAGTAAAGGAAGCTCCTGTAGACATCGTATGGTACGGCTCTCCCTCTCACAATCTTCTTATGATGAACGAATTCTCCGTTGCAGTTTCCGGTAATCTTGAAGCGGTGAAGAAGGTCATCTCAGTCGGAAAGGAAATCGGCTGTGAACTGCTTCACACATGCGGGATCAAACCGATTTCAGTAACAGAAGTTTCCGACAGGTACGGCGCAGACCATGTGATAAAGAACTATTCTATCGATGCTTGTAAATAACCATGAACTCGGTATTATATCAAAATATATAAAAAGGAGCAATTTAGAATAGAAAAAGTGAATGTGAGTTCTGAAAGATATATCCCAGTTTATAAACGCAGAAAGCATAGCGGCAGGCAATCAAGCCTGCCGTTTGCATTCCACAGGTAGAGTAGACAAGGGAGATTGCTCTCCCAAGCCCCTCACAGATCCGGACATGCGGCTTTTCCGGGGCAAAGTACCTGTCACCGTGTTCCGAAAACCGGATCCCAAATAACATATGCTTTACTCCTGTTAATCCTATTGAAAACTCTGAAAAAAAGAGGTATAGTAATAGTAGTTAGACACAACTAACCCGAGAATGTGTTTTTCAGAAAAGGAGACAAAATATGGATTTAACATTTGGAGATATTCAGGAAACAGCGCTGATACCACTTGCGATCAAAGCCAGTGAAACATCAAGACCGGACGCCAGGATCAAAGACCTGAAGGCCAAAGAGATCATTGATTCTCTGGGTGTGGATGTCAGTAAATTTGATCCCTTTTTATCCCATGAAGGAGTTGTTGCAAGAACGATCATGTTCAGAGAGGAACTCAAAAAACTGCTGAAACAATATCCGGATGCCCTCTGCATCAACCTGGGATGTGGCTTTGATGATAAGTTTTCTCAGGTCGATAACGGGAAACTGATCTGGTTCGATGTGGATCTTCCTGACCAGATCGAGGTCCGTCGCAAAGTGTATGAAGACCGGGACCGCTGTACCATGCTTGCCGGCAGTGCCCTTGATAATGACTGGACCCGAAACCTGCCGGAAAGAGACATGACCATCATTGTAATGGAAGGGGTATTGGAGTACTTTTCCAAAGAACAGGTAAAAACCTGCCTGAACATGCTTTGTGACAGTTTTTCTCACGGATACCTTCTTGCAGAACTTCACTCGCCCTTCCTGGAGAAACACGGTAAACATCATGACGCAGTAAAAAATACCAACGCCGTATTTGGATGGGGGACAAAATCCGGAAGGGAATACCTGGAGTTGGAACCTCGAATGGCTCTTGTCTCTGAGGCAAGTTACAACGAGGAGATGAAAAAGCATTCCCTCCGCGGAAAGCTGTTTGCCATCATAGGAAATAACATCAACAACCGGCTGGCGGTCTTTCAGTGGTAAGGAGAACAAAGAAATGGATATCTTAAAACCAAAAGCAGTTGTAGGTACCAACTCCTGGGGAAGTGCCGCCTACGGAAAGGTTCTCCGAGGCGAAAGTGTCGACCGGGCTACGATCAGGCAGTGTTATGAAAAGGCAAAAGAAACCGGCCTTCTGATTTTTGACCTTGCGCAGGACTATGGTCTTGGAAAAGCACAGAAAATGATTGGAGACTTCGGAACTGCAGATATATATATTTCATCAAAATTTACACCCGGATCCTCTTACAGACCGGGTCAGGTCCGCAGATCCCTTGAAAAGGATCTACGGGACTTTAAGCGGGATCATATTGACATCTACTGGCTGCATCTTCCTTCCGATATCGAAAAAAACCTTGGTGAGATCATTGGTCTTTTCAGGGAAGGAAAGATACGGCATATCGGTGTATCCAACTTTAATATGGAAGAATGCATGGAGGCCAAAAGGATCCTGGATGATGCAGGGATCCCCCTTTATGGGGTCCAGAATCATTACAGCCTGGTCAATCGGAAATGGGAAAAAGATGGTCTTGTCCGATGGTGCCATGATAACAATATCCTCTTCTGGGCATGGGCCGTACTGGAGGAAGGTATGCTGACAGATCCGAGAGTCGGGACGAAAATGTCGGCTATGAAACTGATCTTCCACAGGAAAAAGAAAAAACTTCTTCCTCTGTATCGCCTTATGAACAAAGTAGGAAAACACCATAATATCAGCATTCCCCAGGTTGCTATGGCGTTTTGTTCCTCCAAGGGGATTATCCCGGTCTGCGGCTGCAGGAAATCATACCAGGTGGAACAGCTTAATGAAGCAGTAAATATCTTGCTTACTAAAGAAGAGATAAAACTTCTGGAGGATGAAGCCGACCGTATTGGAGTGAAAATACTGGGAGCGGACATGTTCCGGTTCGCAGTAAGAAAGAAAAGGGGATAAACAATGCTGACCATTCATGAATTTGGAAAAGAGAATAAAGATATCCTGGTTTTGATCCATCCTGCAGTTGTGATGTGGGATTATTTTGAATATATGATCCCACTGATGGAAAACAAGTACCACCTGGTCATTCCGGCACTGCCCGGATATGATGAATCCAGACCCCGTGATTTTACCAGTGTGGAGGATATCGCGGAGGATCTGGAAAAATGGCTGGAAGAGCACGGCTATCCCGAGATAGCT
>JBGVCE010000444.1:0-4864 GCA_045226235.1 Anaerobutyricum sp. | reverse complement strand
TGCACTCCATCTGAATAAGGAGGAAGTGGCAGATCTGTTTACCGAGTACACTAAGGAGAAAAATGAGCCGATCATTTCCGAGGAGGTTAAGACGGCACGTAGGGTAATGCGTGAAAGATTCACCCATGCGGATATGGGTGTTTCCGGTGCAAATGTAGCAGTTGCCGAGACAGGTACCGTATTTACCATGACCAATGAAGGTAACGGACGTATGGTAGGTACTTTACCGAAAATGCATCTCTATATCTTCGGAATTGAAAAATTTGTTAAATCCATGTCTGACGCACGATGGATCTTTAAAGCCCTTCCGCGTAACGGTACCGCACAGAGGATTACTTCCTACATTTCCATGTACACAGGTGCATGTAATGTAGTCACAGATAAAGAGAATGACACCAAAGAAAAGAAGGATTTCTATGCTGTGATCCTGGATGATCCGGGTCGTCGCCAGATTCTTGGAGAGCCTGATTTCAGACAGATCTTTGACTGTATCCGTTGTGGTGCATGTCTGGATGTCTGTCCTGCATTCTCCCTGGTAGGCGGACACGTATATGGTTCTAAAGTATACACAGGAGGTATCGGTACACTCTTAAGCCATTTCCTTGTATCTGCTGAAAGATCAAGCGAGATTCAGAATATCTGTCTCCAGTGTGGCAGATGTAAGGAAGTATGCGGCGGCGGACTCCAGATTCCGGAGATGATCATGAAACTGCGTGAAAAAGACGCTCAGGATCATCCGAATGCCATCAAGAAATTTGCGCTGGATGCTGTAACAGACCGTAAACTCTTCCATTCCATGATGCGTATCGCAGCGGTAGCACAGGCTCCGTTTACAAAAGGTCTTCCTATGATTCGTCATCTTCCTATGTTCCTGTCAGGTCTGACAGAAGGAAGAAGTTTCCCGAATATCGCTCAGGTACCTTTCCGGGATATCTTCCCGACCATACGACAGAATGTGGAGAATCCGAAAGGAAAGATTGCCATCTTTACGGGCTGTCTGCTAGACTTTGTCTATACGGATCTGGCCAGGGACGTTGTCCTGGATCTCAATTCCATCGGTTATCTGGTAGATATGCCTATGGATCAGGCTTGCTGCGGATGTCCTGCCTCCAACATGGGTGATACGGAAAATGCTGCAAAAGAGGCTGAGATCAACATCGAGGCAATGCATGCGGAAGATTATGACTATGTGGTTTCTGCCTGTCCATCCTGTACCCATCAGCTCCGCCAGTATCCTGGTTTCTTTGAAGAAGGATCAGAGATGCGCAAGAGAGCAGAAGTTCTGGCTTCCAAGACCTTTGATTTCTGCAAGCTTTTCTATGACCTTGGCGGATGCAAGGACGAGGGAGACGGCAAAGATGTTAAGGTTACTTACCATGACAGCTGTCATTTGTGCAGAAGCATGAGAGTGACACAGGAACAGAGAGAACTTCTCAAGCACACCAAGGGTGTCGAGCTGGTTGAGATGGAAGAACATGATAACTGCTGTGGATTCGGCGGTTCTTACAGTGTTCTGTACCCGGAGATTTCTGCTCCAATCCTTGAAAATAAGATCAAACATATCAAAGAAGTGGATCCTGATGTGGTTGTTATGGACTGCCCGGGCTGTATGCTGCAGATTAAGGGTGGCCTTGATGCACGTGGAATCGATAATATCAAGGTTAAACATACCGCAGAGATCCTGGCCGAAAAACGAGGCTTAAAATAGAATCTGACAAGAAGGACAACAAGTTTTTTCGATGGAAAGAGTAAGATACTATATAGACAAATTTACTTCTAATACATTGGAGGGAACCCGGACAGGAGCAGTATTACATGACGTAATCGGATCTTCAGGCAAGATGGTGCGACCCAGGCTTCTCCTGTCATGCAGTGCTTTCGGGCCTGATCAGGATGCGCAGTATGAAACACTCTGTATGTATGCAGCCGTAATCGAAATGACTCACATGGCATCATTGATTCATGATGACATAGTGGATGAAGCTGCCTATCGGAGAAATGAGCTCTCCATACAAAAAAAGTATGGAAAGGATGCCGCCGTGTACGCCGGTGATTTTCTGATATCCAGAGTGAATTACTGGCTGGCAGTGGAGCGGCAGACTGATGTGGCAGCCTATCTTTCAAAAACCGTGGAAGAGATGTGCATGGGAGAGATCGGTCAGGCTATGTACCGCTATGATGCACAGATGACTGTGGATCAGTACCTGGATCATATAAAGGGAAAGACCGCCTCCCTTTTTCGGGCAGCCTGCAGCATCGGAGCCATGGGATCAGGATGCAGTCATGAGACTGTGTTAAAACTGGGTAAGCTGGGGGAATATATCGGTATTATATTCCAGCTGCGGGATGATCTCCTGGATTTCATTTCTGATCGGTCTGTCATGGGAAAAGAGACCCACAAAGATTTTTATGACGGGATTTATACCATGCCGGTACTGCTTGCCAAAGAGACGCCGGAAGCCGGAAGTTGTCTGAGAGACCTCATGGAGAAGAATTCTGACAGACAGTTTGGCAGCGAAGATGTCATCCTGCTGGAGCGGGCGGTAACCCGGGGAGGAGGAATTGACGGCACCATAGCCAGGATTCATGATTACACCTCCCTCTGCAGGAACCTGCTGGACTCCATGCTGGAACCGGAATCGGAAGGGAAAGAGACCTCTATGGAAGTGGAACAGAGTCAGATAAAGAAGAAGCAATCCGTCAAAAAGATTAAGGAAATGTTGGATAGGTTTGATGATGTATGACCAGAACGTTTACAATTCACTCACACCAAGATATGCGCTGCAGCTTGCCGCTCCCCATACATGGGCAGCATCTGTATGCCCCGCCTTATTCGGAGATTTCTACTGTTGGCAGCAAGGGATTTCCCTGCCTGTCTGGAAGGGATGCCTGTTGCTGATGGCATGTGTTTTACTGCAAAGTTCAGTAAACACTCTGAATGATTACTTTGATTTTATAAAAGGCACGGACTCATCAGATGATAACGTAGAAGTACATGATGCAACTTTGGTATACGGCAACATAGATCCGAAAAGTGCATGCAGACTTGGCCTGGCATATCTGTTGGCCGGAGCTGCGCTGGGTGTAGTGTGCTGCATCGGCTGTGGATGGCTGCCTGTGGTTTTCGGCCTGGTAGGCGCATTTGTGATACTTTTATATTCCGGTGGTCCATTGCCGCTTTCCTACCTGCCTTTGGGTGAAATTATCTCCGGGTTTGTTATGGGAGGAATGATACCCCTTGGGATAGGTCTCTGTGCTGATGGGATAATACATCCGGATCTTCTGTTTTACAGTCTTCCCCTGATACTGGGCATTGCTTTGATTATGATGAGCAATAATGGCTGTGATATAGAGAAAGACAGGATGGCCGGCAGAATGACCCTTCCGGTATGCCTTGGCAGGTCATATACATTGCTGTTATATCGTTGTACCCTGATCATATGGTTTCTTTTGGTACTTTTGCTGCTCTTCTCTCTGCTGGGTAAGCCAGGCTGGATCAGCGGCGGGCTTCTGCTGATCATAGCGGGAAGAGCAATCTGCAGGCAGATGACCCTGTCCCTGGACCCGAAGGAAAGGATTCGTCAGATGAAGGGGATCAACCTTTGCAATATACTGATAAACGGTGTGTATATCATAAGTCTGGTAATTGGATTGGTCTGGGAGGCGATTTATGGATAATGTATCAAAGGAACAGTATGTATACCAGGTGTTTCAGAATATCTCCAAAGGGTATGACCGTGCCAACCAGCGTATCAGCCTGGGTTTCCAGCAAAGCTTTAAAAGGATGCTTCTTAGCAGACTGAAGAAAAACACTCCCTATGGAGGAAAGGTTCTGGATGTTTGCTGCGGAACAGGAGACATTACTCTTTTCCTGGCAGACAGAAGGCAGGACCTGGAGGTAACCGGTCTGGACTTCTCACCGGCCATGCTTTCTAAGGCAAGGTTAAGAAATGTGAAGAAAAGAAGAAAGAATGTACATTTCCGCCAGGGAAATGCTTTAGATCTTCCCTTTGAAGATAACTCTTTTGAGGCAGTAAGCATCTCTTTTGGCCTTAGAAATACCACAGATTATTCCAGGGTATTACAAGAGATGAAACGGGTGACAAAACCCGGGGGCTATATCTATTGCCTGGATTCCTTTGTCCCGGAATGTGTGCTGATCAAACCTTTTTACACCATCTATTTTCGCTATATCATGCCCTTGCTTGGCGGTGGTATCCATCATCGGAAAGAGTATCTGTGGCTCTACCATTCCACGAAACACTTTCTTTCCGGAAAAGAACTGAAGAAACTGTTTGTCCGTGTGGGCATTAGAAAAGTTCAGGATAAGAACAAGATGTTTGGCGCATGTGTTCTTGTCTGGGGACGCAAATGATTCTAAAAGATAAATTCTTTATGAATATAGATTTAACTATAGTTTTATTGTAACATTGACAAGGAGGATACAAATGAGCATGAGAGAACCTGACGCTGACGTAATCATCGTCGGTGGTGGATTAGCCGGATGTTCTGCTGCCATTGTACTTGCGAGGGCAGGCCTTACTGTGTTTCTGATGGAAAGAGGAGACGAGTGTGGTAATAAGAATATGACGGGTGGACGTCTCTATGGACACAGCCTTGAAAAAATAATTCCTGATTTTGCAAAAGAAGCTCCCATCGAGAGAGTCGTGAAACATGAGAAGATTTCTCTTATGACAGAGGATGGTTCACTTGATATCGGATATCAGTCCGGAAAACTGAGCTCTTCCCCGGAGAATGCTTCCTATACCGTACTGCGGGCAAAATTTGATGCCTGGCTGGCAGAGAAAGCCATGGAAGCCGGCGTAGAAGTGATTCCGGGTATCAAGGTGGATCATATCGTCGT
>JBGVCE010000443.1:0-2935 GCA_045226235.1 Anaerobutyricum sp. | reverse complement strand
GCCACCAAGGCACTCTGGTCGGAAGGGTAGCCTGCTGTTATGATACCTTTCAGACTTCCCAGGACAACCACATTGCCCCCTGCGGTGACCTGAGCTCCCGGGTTGATATCCCCAAGGATCACGATACTTCCATCCACCTCAATACTCTGTCCTGAGCGAAGAGTCCCCCGGTAAAACTGTCCGTTTTTCTCGGTGGGCTGTTCGGAATGGAACAGCTCCTGTGTCCCCGGAAGAGGTTCCTCAGGAAGGATTTCTTCTGCTGCCACTTCTTCTTTAACCATACGAGTCCTTACAGGCCCTCTCTCATTGATGGCTCTGGCAAAGGTCTTCTCCGCATTTTTGGCCCCGTCGATAAGATATCCGATACGCAGATCACTGTTTTCCGTGATGGCATCCACCAGGGCATTCTGCTCCTCTTCCGTAAGGTCCCGGCCATCGAAACATACCGCCATAGGTCTGTTCCGGTCAAAGAAACCATTTGATTCGCGGAACTTCAGGGTCACTTCCTGCAGAAGATCCTCAAAGGAAAGATCGGGATTCAGGACGATCTGAAACCCATATTTATTGCCTTTGATTATAACAGGACTTTTCATATATCTTTTCTCCTCAATCAATCGTTGCTGCTGTCATTGCCGGTAGGAATCAAAGCAGTTTTCTCCTTCTCTTCCTTCTCGGTGGTCTTCCCGAAATAATACTTGTAGATATCTCTTGCAATCTCCGCCGCATTGGTGGAGGTATAGCCGTTCGGCACCACCACTGTCATGGTGATATCAGGTTTATCAAAGGGGGCGTAAGAGATGAACAAAGCATGGTTGGGACGTTTTTTGTTCTCCTGGGCTGTACCGGTCTTTCCGGCCACCTTCAATCCCAGCTTCTGATACAGATATCTGATGGAGCTGTCTTTACCATATACAACATCCTGCATACCTTTCTTGATCATCCCGTAAGTTGAATCCGGAAAACCAAGCTTTTCCTCAGCTTCTTTTTTATATTTCTCCAGAACTTTTCCCTGGGAATCCGTAGATTTCTCCAGCAAAGTCAGGTTAAGCAGTTTTTTTTCATTTACCAGAGATGTCACATATCTGGATATCTGGCTGGGTGTGTAGTTGTGGGTACCCTGTCCGATGGCAGAACGAACTGCGTCTTCATCGGAAAGCTTGGGTTCATACTCGGAAATCTCTACCCCGGATTTCCGGTCAAGGCCATATCGGGATGCGTATTTAGCAATCTTTTTCAGGCCTACTTTGCTGATGTAGTTGCCATTCTTCATGCCAAGCTGATATCCCATCTCATAGAAAAAGAAGTTGCATGACACGGCAATCGCTCCACTTACATTCAACTGCCCGTGAGCATTGGGGTAAATCCAGCACTTGGCGTTCGGGGTAATCTTGTCGAAAACGCCGGTACATTTCACATGGTCACCTTCATCCACGACTCCCTCCTCCAGCACGGCTGTAGAAGTGATGGGCTTAAAGGTAGAACCAGGGGCGGTTCTGGTCTGCGTACAACGGTTTAGCATAGGGGAAGATTTGTCTTCCACCAGTTTACCATAATACTTGGAATCAATCCCGTTGGCAAGTTTATTATTATCATAACTGGGATAAGATACCATAGCCTTCACATCCCCGTTATCCGGATCTGTTATGATGACAGAACCGGAGCATGGATCCAGGGCGAGCTGGGCCGGTGTGATCTCAATGTTCTTGATCTTCTTGGACATGAAATCATAGGCTGACATCTCATCCTTTCTGAGGGCTTCATAATCATCGGTTTTGTCAAGTATATCCTGATCAAACAGAAGTAGACAAACGTTTTTGCCACTCAGTTTTTTGCTGGTAATCATGTATCGGTATAGAATCTTATCGAATTCTTCCTGTCCTTTTAACTCTTTTATAATGTAGTCCACCAATGCATCGTATATCTCATCCGCATCGTAATAGTCCGACTCAATATCAAAAGAGCTGATGTCAATCCATTCACTGGAGATGGCATGTCTCAGATATTTGCGGAGACTGCATCTCCTGTTCTTCCAGTCACGGTATACTTCATCCTCCTCATTGATCAGGGAGGTATTAAGAATCTCGTTCTTCTCGAGGAGATTCACGATGTAAGATACATATTCCTGACTTTCCTCACTGAGATTCTTATAGGCTGTGTTTCCGTTCTTCATGTTGTTGCGAAGCCGGGACATTACCTCTTTTTGTTTCTGTTTAAATATGGCATAAACCTTCTTTTCCACGGTTTTGGCCTTCTTGGATGCGATGTGGTCGATATCAATCACATTGTTGTCAAACAAGGCAAAATACACGTTAAAGATCGGGATCATCTTATCGTTTCCACTCTCTGTGCTGGTGGTAAGATGTGCCAGGATGATACCGGCCAGACGGCGCTCCAGGATATTGTAGGCATATTTCTGCAGGTCACTGTCAATGGTCAGATAGATGTCATTTCCCGTCTTGGCATCCACGGTATCCACCGTCTTGATGATCTGTCCCAGATTATTGACCAGAACATCCGTCTTTCCCTTGGTTCCCCTGAGCACGGATTCCATGGTTTTCTCGATGCCGGTCTTTCCTACGATATCGTTGGAAGAATACTGCTGGTCCTTCTCATAATTCTCATTGTATTCCTCCATCTCACTCTCGGAGATAACGCCGGTGTAACCCACCAGATTGGAAAAATACATGGGGTCATTATATTTACGCAGGGAATCCACCTCGATCTCAACTCCCGGATACTGTTGGGAATGCTCTGAAATCTCGGCAATACTCCTCTCACTGATATTGGTTGCCACGGTGATAGGCGTCGTCTGAGAGTAACGGTTCATGTAGGAATCAAAACGGATGGACATGATCTTCAGGGTGTCCTCCATAGAATAACTGTCGGAGATATCAAACATCTTTCCGACACCTACCGGTCCGCCTTCTCCGGTTCT
>JBGVCE010000442.1:0-2401 GCA_045226235.1 Anaerobutyricum sp. | reverse complement strand
ACCTCATTTGGCCCCTGGCCTCCGGAAGTGATGAAGATCAGGTCTTTTCCGGTTTCCTGTAACTGTTTTTCCCGGAAACGAATCGCCCGGTCTACTCTACCTTTCAGCAATGGTGTCGGCGTTCCGTCCTTACGGATACCACAACCGAGGATAATGACAAAGTCCTTATCCAGGTCCGGTTTATAGCGAACCACGATAATGTTGGCGATGATGGTTCCGATCAACATACATTCAAAATACAGATAAACTGCAGCAAATAAATTGGTAAATAAACTATGGATCAGTATCTGTGTCTGGCTCCCTGATGCATAATAATCAATACGATACAGGAAGATTTCTCCCCCCACCAAGAGGAAGGATAAGATTATCCCCAGAAGGTTAACCAATCGTTTTCTCTCATGCCGGATCAAAGATATATTAGAGATAAAGAGGGCCAGGGAGAACACCAGGATAAAAGGGGCAGAAATCAACATATATGTCTTGGCAGATTCCAGTAATGTTCCCAGGATATTATTCACTTCCTGTCCCTGATACCACTCCGGATGACGAATGAACCTTACCGCCAGCAGAATATGGGTCAGCAAGACCGACAAGGTAAAGAAAGCGAATCCCATGTAGTAGATCGTATTATAAGAATAGGGATTATAATGAATCTGCTTGATGAAGGCATTCAGCAAAAAGGCAATCACTATCGTAAAGTATGCGATAAGAACCCCTTCTATAAGTACAGGATGAGTTCCGGGAATAAGGATCAGTATCGCCACCAAAGGCCACACGATTAGAGATAATATCAAGATATTCCATACTTTCGGTTTCTTATCTAATGTATCGAATTTAAACATCTATTTTCCTCCATTATTTTTTATCACATTGGCTATTATAGCATAAAAATCTATTCATTAGACTTGTAATTCATATATTATTTATTATAATGAAGAAAACCGCAGATATCACGGTTACAGCAACCATCAGCTCCGGAAAGTCAAAATCCTTCATCCTACACATTTATGATGAAAATGAGACCGAGATTCTCCCTGTCAGCTCCATCACTCCGGAAAAAACCTCTCTCACCATGAAGGTCGGGGAGTATGCTCAGATGCCACTGACCATAAGTCCGAAACCTTCCCGCCCCAGCCTGAACTACAGCTCCAGCAATGAGAACGTGGCTGAGGTGGATGGATGCGGTGTGGTGAAAGCCCTGGCCCCCGGGACTACTGTGATTAAAGTTAGCGAAGACGATAGCGGCGCCGAGGCAGAGTATAAGGTGACGGTACCCGGTTCCGAGAAAAAGAAACTGACCAACCCCATAAAGGTTAAGGGAAAGAAAGTAACCCTCAAGGCCAAGAAGCTGAAAAAGAAATCCCGGACCATTTCCGGGAAGAAGGCAATCACCCTAAAGAAAGCCAAGGGCAAAGTGACCTATAAACTGGCCTCGGTTAAGAAAGGCAAATTCAAAAAATACTTTAAGGTAAATAAAAAGAACGGCAAGATTACCGTAAAGAAAAAACTGCGTAAAGGAACTTACAAACTTAAGATCAAAGTAACCGCTGCAGGTAACCTTCTTTATAAGAAAGGATCCAAGACGGCTGTCGTCAAGGTCATCGTGAAATAAGATCAGATAAGGAGCGTTCATATGATATTTTATTTTACAGGAACAGGCAATTCCCAGTATGCCGCCCAGTCCATCCTTGCCCCGGATGAAAGGCTAATCAGCATCAAAGAGGCCGTCTGGTCCCGGTCATATAGCTATGAGCTGCAGAAAGGGGAAAAGGTGGGGTTTGTCTTCCCGGTATACTTCGGCGGACTTCCCACTATCCTGGTTCATTTCATCCGCCATCTCCGGCTGACCGGTTCGGATCCTGACTATATCTACGCCATCCTGACCAACGGTGGCGGTCCCCTGGGGGCAGACAGGATGTTACGGACACATATGGAGGAGCAGGGATACCTCGTGGATATCATCTACTCCCTGACCATGCCGGACAATTACTGTATCCTCTACGATGTTCCATCGGAAGAGGAGGAAAAAAAGACTCTGGAGAAGGCAGAAGCCTGCTTGTCTTTCCTTAAAAATCTCATCTTTAAGGATATGGAGGATACAGAGCAGGAGGATGTTAGCTATCCTTCTTCAGAAGCAATCCGTCCCTATCACTCCGGGAAAAAAGAAAGGCTGACCACAAAGCTGATCTATCCCCTATATATAAGAGGGCGAAAAACAGAGAAATTCTGGGTGGATGACCAGTGTGTGGGCTGTCATGCCTGTGAACAGAGATGCCCGGCACACGCCATAAAACTCATCAACGGAAGGCCGGAATGGGTGAAAGACCAGTGCGTCTTTTGCCTTGGCTGCCTAAGATGCGGCGCCATCCATTATGGGAAGGCAGACGCCAAACACGGCCGT
>JBGVCE010000441.1:0-4719 GCA_045226235.1 Anaerobutyricum sp. | reverse complement strand
CCAGTGCTGTCCTTTTCTATAAATGCAGAAACAGCTTTAAACATACCTGTCTCATTGGTAATGGCAAGCTCAGTTCTTGTAAGTTCTCTCATAGTGGGCAGCGAATCTGCTGAGGGTATAGCCAGATAGTATTGTGCACTGGTGGTGCCTCCTGCCGGCTTAAGTGGTGCGACCGGAATTCCTTTTCCGCAGACTGATTTTGGAAGAGTAATATCCATAGCCCCATCTTTCAGAGGCACATCGATTACAGGATCTATATCTCCAATAAGCCCCCAATGAATACCTCCATATACAGTTGTGTTTTTGGGGAGATAATGAATTACAACATTATCTCCGTCAAGAGCAATTGTAGTGCCTTCCTGGGCTTCAAACATGCCGAATCCCGATCCGTCTTCTTTAATGAAATTCACAGTCTCTCCGGCATAATCAATGTAGTTATCCGTGTCTTCCGCCTGTACCTGTACCGATGCGATAACCGGAATCAGCATAAGGGCTATGGCAAGGACAGTCGTCATACACAAGTTTCTTAATGTCTTCATTGTCTCCTCCTTTTGTAAAATTAGATATAGTTGATATGGATAGTCTATATAAAAGGCAGTCCCTTCGGGACTCCTTATTATTTGGTTTTAATCATCCATGTGAGCCAGTTTTTCGTATTTTCCTGCTTTCTTCGCAGCCTTGATTAGATCCTCCATCCTCCGGTTGGATTCTCCGATAACAACCCCGGCATCCAGAACGCGATCACAGCTCTCCATCCTTTTCAGTGCTTTTTGGTAAGTTTCATCCCGGATGCTGCAGAAAGGCTCCTCCGTAATCACCTCCGTTGCCAGAAGCCTGGCAAGCTGATAATCCACATCATTGGTATAGAGTATGCCTGCCACAAAGGACTCATTATGTTTTTGCAGTCTTCGGTAAACCGGAATACCGTTTCCACAGGAAGAAAGAACCATAGTCTTTGCCTTACCCTTGGGTGCAGGAAGCTCGATACTGCCATAGCGCGGATCAAAAAAGCCGTTATCGATATCATAAAGGTCACGGATCATTTTCTCTTCGAAGATCTCCTCCGGCTCTCCATAACGGAAAATATGGTCTCCTTTGACACAGACGATCTTATCAGAGATTTTCATGGCCAGGTCAATCTCATGAAGAGACATGATGACGGTAATACCTTTCTCCTTCGCCATACTTCTTAAAATCTCCAGCAGCTCAAGTTTATGCCGCACATCCAGGAAGGAGGTAGGTTCGTCCAGGATGATAATCTCTGGCTGCTGGCAGATGGCCCGGGCAAGCAGGACCCGCTGTCTCTGACCGTCACTGATGGCATTAAAATCCCTGCTGCCGATTTCTTCTGCATGGACTGCCTTCATGGCTTCATCCACGATGGCTTCATCCTCAGGACTTAACACCCCCAGTCTTCCTGTGTAGGGATACCGGCCGGTTGCCACCACATCGTGGCAGGTCATAAGCTCCGGGTGAAGTCTCTGGGTTAGGACCACAGCCATACGCTGAGATAATTCCTTAAACGAGTAGGCCGGTAAATCCTTGTCTGCGAATCGGACATTTCCTCCAATCAGGGCAAGCTGCCTGGTAATGGTTTTCAGAATTGTTGATTTTCCGGCGCCGTTGGGGCCGATCAGAGTCACAATCTCACCCTGTGTGATATTGATATCGATGTCTTTGATCAAAGGCTTCCCATTGTAACCAACGGTCAGCTGTTCCATCTTAAAATAGTAATCACTCATACCCTGTCACCCCCTTATATCCTGTCTTTATTCCGCTTGATCAGCATAAATATGACGATGGGAGCTCCAAATAAGGAGGTTACCGTACTGATTTTAAGTTCTGTCGGAGCAAAAGCCGTCCTGGCAATCAGATCACAGATCATACAGAAAACCCCTCCCCCCATAAATGTGGCAGGAATGATCACCAGTGGTTTTGCCGTGCCAAGAGCCCGTTTCATGAGAAATGGTACCGCAATCCCAACGAAGGAAATGGGCCCGGCAAACGCTGTTACTGTGGCTGAAAGAATACTGGATAGAAAGATCAGCAACACGCGGAAACGTTTTACATCCACACCCATACTCTGGGCATAAGCTTCTCCCAGCTGAAAAGCACTGATTGGTTTGGACATCATAAATGTCAGCAGGAAGGTGACGCCCACGATTCCGGCAGCCACGGCAACATTCTTCCAGTTCATACCGGAAAAACTGCCCTGGGACCAGCCGTGAAGATTAACGATATCTGAATCCTGGGCAAAGGTCACAAGGAAATCAGTGACTGCCTGGCAGATATACCCGATCATGATGCCGGCCACCAACAGAGCAGCCATGCTTTTAACGTTACGCGAAACAATAAGTATAAATGCCGTAGCTATAAGTGAACCTACGAAGGCAGCTATGATCAATGCCCAGGAGGAAACCTTTCCGAACTGTCCCAGGAAGAAGATCATAACTACAGCAACCACCATCCTTGCTCCTGAAGAGATACCCAAAACAAATGGACCGGCGATGGGATTTTCAAAGAATGTCTGTAGCAGGAAGCCCGAGAGGGCTAAGGCTCCGCCCAGCATAGCACTCATCAGAATTCTGGGAAGACGTATCTTCCATATAATGTTTACCTCATCATGATTCCCTGTTTTATGAATCAGGATCTCCAGGATTCTTGCCACAGGGATATTCACATGCCCTGTATTAATGTTTAGGATACTTATCACAAAAAATGCGATAATGAGAAGTATGAATATAAAGGTATAACGGGTGCGTCGTCGGAAATTCTCCGCATGGTATCCACCCATAACCGGTTTCTGCTTATCTCTCTGGGTCATACCTGCCTCCTATATCACTTTGAGACTTTATACATAAATGTCAGTCCGGATGGATCTTTATCCTCCAGCATAATGTTCATATCTACGATCAGATTGGCAACATTGGAGGTATCCTGATACCAGGTTTTATCTACCGTCCATACATTTCCTTCTTTTACTGCCTTGAACTCAGCAAAGAGTTCATCTTTTCCCAGAAGGTCATCCACCGAAGATAGGGGAGTCTCTATGGTTCCGTTATATATAATGTAATCTGCATCCACTGCCGTTTTATAAAACTCCTCCATGGTTAGGTTCATGGATGCGCTCTTCGTGGTGGGATCATCCAGACTGTCGAAGATGTACTTTCCTCCGGCAATCTCAATCATGTTTGGAATGATATCGGATGATTTCCTTACTACCACGGACTTGTCAGAGTTCATGGAGAAGAAGGCTACCGTTTTTCCGGTATTTTCATATTGTTCCATGCTGTCTACGATGGCTTTCTGAGAAGCAAAGGCCTCCTCTGCAACATCCTCTTTATTCAGGAGGGCGCCATATAGTTTGACCCACTCGATTCGGCCTAGGACATCCTTCTCGTAGCTGGAGCGGTCGATCATAACCGGAATTCCCAGGTCTTCGATCATTTCCTGCACCTCGGGAGTATGCAGGATCATAGTGGATTCCAAAGCAAGATCACATCCGTTTTGCACCAGCATCTCATAGTCCGGTTCGCTGTACTTTCCTGCGAAGGTCAGCCTGCCGGCCTTCATGGCATCAACAGGTGCCTGAATCGCCCATCCGCCTACATCCAGGGAACTCATGGTTACATTATCAATGGCATCCAGCTTATCAAAAAATGACATAGAACCGGTGGCAGCCAGGTAGATCTGATCCAGTGGCTGATAGATCTTTACAATCTCTTCATCGAGACCTTCAGGATCCTGAGCCCCATCCGGAATAATCAGGTATTGTCCTGACAGAGGGATGTCTATCAGCTTATAACCGTCCTGGTAATAATGCACATTAAAACATTTTGCATAGTTAAGCTTCATGGTGGAAACGTAAGTCAGACCTTCAATCTGAGGAGCCTGAGCATCTGTCATGGACTGATCGGAAGTTTCCTCCCCTGTGGACTGCTCTGCAGATGCTGTGGTACTCTCTTCCCCTCCTGTGGTCTGTTCTTCGGATATGCCGGTGTCTGCTTCCCCTTTGGTTCCGGATTGACCGGAACCCGAGGAGGAACCACAACCGGTCAGAATCATCAGGAACAAAAGAAGCACTGCCAGTATCTTATATGTTCTGTTAATTCTCATTACTAATACCTCCTGTGGACGTTTCTACAGCCGCTGCTTTCTTCTCTGCTTCCGTCGCTTTAGAAACAATGTTTTGGTATAATTTGTCTGTCTCCGCAGTTTTATCAAATAAAACTCCGTAAACCTTCAGCCACTCTGCTTTGGCCAGATCATTCTCCTCATCTGTGCTACGGTCCACCAGAACTCCCATGTCCAGCTGGACTCCGCGCATTCCGATCTTTTTGAGTTTCATGGCTTCCTCTCTGGCCAGTGCCTGATAGGATTTCTTCTCTTCCTCCGTGAGTTTCTTGAACTCTTCAGTGGTCTTTTGCGGGAATCCTTCCAGTTCTCCCAGGTGTGGGATAATCTTCGCTGATTCCAGAAGTACATCCGCGTGATTCAGAAGCAATATCTTATAATCCAGCTTATCGTAACTTCCGATATCATAGATCTCCGGTTCCTTGCCATCCCTGGCCTGCATGGCATCCGCCAGGGATTTCACGGTGATTTCTTCCGATGGGATTCCGATACCCAGGATTTTGTCATTTAATCCCAGTTCATTCATGATCTCCAGGGACTCCGGGGAAGTAATTACTGCCTGATCTGCAGGGAGCTGTACCACAA
>JBGVCE010000440.1:0-6423 GCA_045226235.1 Anaerobutyricum sp. | reverse complement strand
ATAGCTGTGCATTAGTTCCTGCATTCGGTAACATCAATGCAGATTCTCTGGATCCGTTATCCATTTCTGTTAAGAGTTACGCAGATCAGGGTCTCCTGGTTGACAACTACAACTATGACCCGGATGATCATTACTCCATCGTTGGCGCTTCCATGCAGAAATATCTTGCTGGCGGCGTTGATCGTGCAGGTTTAGCTGGAGAAGTTGAGAATTACTGGAAGAGTGTTACACCTGTAGAGCACTAAGCTTTACTCTTCATGAACTCTTTGGCTAAAGTACATAAGTACATCATCTTCTATACATCGGTAGACAAGTGATCAATGGATACTCGATGTAAGCAAATATTTATATTAGGCAGAAGATGGACTCAGTTCCGTCTTCTGCTGACAAGTCACCTAATTAGGGGGAAAATATGAATACTAACACTATGTCTTACAAGACAAAGCAGTATTTAATGTTCGCCGGAATCACAACATTCGTGTTTGGTGCAGTTGTTATCATTCCGTTTATCTACGGTCTGTATCTCACCTTCACCAGCTGGGATGGTGTGGCAAAAACAAAACCTTTTGTAGGTATGGCAAACTACGCATCCACTTTTGCTGACAGCGCTTTCTGGACAGCACTCGGAAGAACCCTTTTCTATTCTGTTATCGCCGTCATCCTTGTTAACGTGGTGGCATTTATCCTTGCCTTCCTGGTAACAAGCGGCGTGAAAGGTCAGAACTTCTTCCGTGCAGGTTTCTTCGTACCGAACCTGATCGGTGGTATCGTACTTGGTTATATCTGGAAGTTTGTATTTAACCGTGCATTGGTTTCTATCGGTAGCGCGTTAGGATCCACTACATTATCTACTTCCTTACTTTCAACTACCGGAGGGGCAATGTTCTGTTTGATTGTCGTTTCGGTATGGCAGTATGCCGGTTACATGATGTTGATCTACGTTGCCGGTTTCATGAGCGTCTCCAACGACGTTATCGAAGCCGCCAAGATCGACGGATGTACCAATATGCAGACCATTACACATATCTCGGTACCTTTGATGGTATCCTCCTTTGTGCAGTGTCTGTTCTTAACTATTACCAGATGTTTCATGGTTTACGACGTAAACTTATCCTTGACAAATGGTGAGCCTTACAATAGTTCTGTTCTTGCAGCTATGCATGTGTATAATACAGCCTTCACATATAAGAACTATGGTACAGGTCAGGCTGAAGCCCTGATTCTCTTCATCGTTTGTGCAGTCATCGGTGTTGCTCAGGTTTACATCGGAAAGAAAGCGGAGGTATCAGCTTAATGGAAACTTTAAATGAGAAAGCTGCTCGTAATGCGAAGATTGCAGCTGTATTAAAGATTATCCTTCTTGTCGTACTTTTCGTGCTTTTCATCTTTCCGTTTGTACTTGTAATCATCAATGTATTTAAGGTAAAAGCAGATATTACGACAAACCCACTTGCCCTGATCGGTGAGCGTGGATTTACCATGCAGAACTTCCCGAATGCCATGAAGAAGATGAACTTCTGGCGCTCCTTCGGAAACTCTGCAATCATCACAATCTGTTCCACCATCATCACAATCCTTCTGGCAGCTATGGCTGCTTACGTAATCGTACGTAATAACTGGAAGGCCTGTGGCGCATTGTTCGGTCTGATGGTTGCTTCTATGGTTATTCCTTTCCAGGTATTGATGATCCCATTGGTATCTCTTTACGGTGGTATCCTTAACCTGTTAAGTCATAGGGCTACCCTGATCTTCATGCACGTCGGTTTCTCCCTATCCATGGCCACCTTTATGTTCCATGGCGCGATAAACACCAACGTTCCCATCGCGTTGGAAGAAGCCGCTAAGATCGATGGTTGTACCCGTTGGCAGACATTCTGGAAGATCGTATTCCCGTTGATTAAGCCTACAATCGCTACTGTTGCTATTATCGATGCGATGGCTTTCTGGAACGACTACCTGCTTCCATCTCTTGTACTTGCCAAGAAAGAATTATATACGATTCCTATTGCAACACAGGTATTCTATGGTACCTACTCCACTGATATCGGTCTGGTTATGGCTGCATTGCTTCTGGCTATGCTTCCTATCCTCATCCTCTATCTCTTCCTTCAGAGATTCATCGTGGAAGGTGTTACATCAGGTGCTGTTAAATAAGAATGGTATCTTTATAAGAGCTGCATGTCATATGCGGCTCTTTTTTTTTCTTAGTATTAAAAAAAGATAAGGTTGGTTTTGTTTTATCAGGCAATAGATGTTATACTGAGTAAAACAAGACCAATAATAGAAAGGAATATTGAAGATGAGCATTCTTTTTCAGGAAGACAATAAACTCTTTACTATTCATACCAAAAACAGCACCTATCAGATGAAGATTGATCCCTATGGTTTTTTACTTCATCTGTACTACGGCAAAAAAGTATCCGGAAATATGGATTTCCTGCTCTTTTATTCCGACCGGGGATTTTCCGGGAATCCTTACGAAGCAGGAAGAGACAAAACTTATTCATTGGATACCCTGCCTCAGGAATATCCGACTCTGGGCACAGGGGATTACAGAAACCCTGCTTTGATTGTCCGCAATGAGGATGGTTCCTATGCATGCAACCTTCGTTATGTCAGTCACTCCATCCGTAACGGAAAATATAGCCTTGAAGGACTGCCTGCTGTCTATGCTTCCGAGGATGAATCACAAACCCTGGAAATCTGTATGAAGGACCCTGCTTCCGGGCTTGAAGTAGACCTCCTCTACGGAGTTCTGCCTGATCTTGATATCATCACCAGAGCAGTCAGAATCCACCATGAAAGTGATCAGAAACTGATTCTGGAGAAGGTAAGTTCAGCCTGTCTTGATTTCGTGACGGGATCTTTTGATCTGATTTCATTCCACGGCCGTCATGCCATGGAACGTAATTACCAAAGGACACCGGTGGAGCACACCTTACAGGTTATCGGAAGCAGAAGAGGTATGTCCAGCCATCAGTATAATCCAATGATGATCCTGGCCGCTAAGGATACCACCGAAGAAGCCGGATCCTGCTATGCCATGTCCTATGTATATAGTGGAGGATTTAAGGGAGAAGTAGAAAAAGACCAGACGGACGGAACCCGGATGCTCCTGGGCCTGATGGATGACATGTTTTCCTATCCCCTGGAGAAGGGTAAAGCATTTTATGCACCTGAGGTCATTATGTCCTACAGTGAATCAGGTATTACCAAACTATCTCACAATCTTCATAAATGTATCAAAAAACACATCTGCCGTGGCAAATACAGAGATGTTAACCGTCCTGTTCTCCTTAACAGCTGGGAGGGATGTTATTTTGATTTTAACGGGGAAGATATCTATCAGCTGGCTGTCCAGGCAAAAGATCTTGGTATTGATCTTCTGGTTATGGATGACGGCTGGTTTGGAAAGAGAGATGAGGATATATCAGGTCTTGGAGACTGGTTTGTCAACGAAGAGAAACTAGGGGAGTCCCTGCCGCATCTGGTTAAGAGAATCACGGATCTGGGTATTAAGTTCGGTATCTGGTTTGAACCGGAATGTATCAATGAGGATAGCGACCTTTACAGGGCACACCCGGACTGGGCTTTTAGAATTCCCGGTAGAGACCCTGTACGTGCCAGATATCAGCTGGTCCTTGATTTCTCCAGAAAGGAAGTCGTTGATTACATCTTCGATTCTGTATGTAAAGTACTGGATCAGGCGGATATATCCTATGTGAA
Organism: Anaerobutyricum sp.; assembly: GCA_045226235.1. GTDB lineage: Bacteria > Bacillota > Clostridia > Lachnospirales > Lachnospiraceae > Anaerobutyricum. Next base: position 2,697 of record JBGVCE010000440.1, on the reverse strand, counting down.
ATGGGATTTCAACCGCAGTATCACCGATGTCTATTCCCACGATACCAGCGACCAGGGTAAAGTCCTGTATGATTATGTACTTGGTTTATATGATTTTCTCGAGAGACTGCTTGCACGTTATCCGGACCTTCTTCTGGAGGGATGCAGCGGAGGCGGAGGTAGATTTGATGCCGGCATGCTGTATTATTCTCCCCAGATCTGGTGCAGCGATAATACGGATGCCATCGACCGCCTGAGGATCCAATACGGAACTTCCTTCGGATATCCTATACCAACTATGGGATCTCATGTCTCAGCCGTCCCTAACCATCAGACCGGCAGGGTTACCCCACTTAAAACCAGGGGAGTAGTTGCCATGTCAGGTACTTTTGGCTATGAGCTCAATCCGGCCTACATGACAGATCAGGAGAAGGAAGATGTAAAGGCTCAGATTGAAGATTACAAGAAGGTACGCCATCTTATTCAGTACGGCCTCTACTACAGACTAACCAATCCGTTTCTTGAGGAGGCGGCTGCCTGGATGTTTGTGTCCGAAGACCTTTCCGAAGCACTCTTAAATGTGGTTCAACAACAGGTTCACGGTGCCGCACTCTGCACCTATATCCGCCTGCGGGGCTTAAAAAAAGACGCCCTTTATCGGGAAGAAGTTACCGGGAAGATCTATCCTGCCAATGCCTTAATGGAAGTAGGATATCCTCTCCCCACAGAGCTTGGTTCCTATCAGACCTTCCAGATCCATTTCAAAGAATATTAAGAGTTTATCAGATTGAAAAAGGACAGCTGAAAATCGGCTGTCCTTTTTCATATTCTAATAATTATTAAATTAACTGATTTCCGCGCCTGACGGCATATCTTTTTCCGGAGTCATGAGACAAAGTTCTCCATCCGGTTTCACTGCACACAGAAGCATTCCTTCAGAAAGCACACCGGCCAGCTTAGCCGGCTTCAGGTTAACAAGAACCATAACTTTCTTTCCAACCATCTCTTCCGGTGTATAGTATTTTTTGATGCCGGATACGATCTGCTTGGTCTGGCTTCCGATTTTTACCTGAGAGCAGAGGAGTTTCTTAGATTTTTTCACTGCCTCACAGGCGATGATCTCACCCACCTGGAATTGCATGTTTTCGAAGTCATCAAAGGTGATCTCCGGTTTGGCTTCCACATCTACGATCTCTTCCTCCGGTTCTTCCGTCACAGCTTCTTCCGGTTCATCTGTTGCGTAGATGGAATCTACTTCCTTCATCACTTCTTCCAGATCCAGTCTGGCAAAGAGGATCTCCGGTTTTTCCACCACTTTGCTTTCATTTTCATAAAGACCGAACATCTCCAGCTCGTCCATGCTTCTTTCTTTTGCGTTCAGCTGGGCAAAAATCTTCTCGGCAGTCTCCGGCATAAATGGGGAGAGGAGAGAAGCACCGATGGTGATACTTTCCACCAGATTATAAAGTACGGTGGACAGGCGGTCCTTGCTGGAAGGATCTTTGGCCAGGATCCATGGAGTAGTTTCATCGATGTATTTGTTGCAGCGTTTAAACAGATTGAAGATCTCAGTCATGGCATCAGCCACTCTAAGCTGTTCCATCTTACGGATGACTTTATGCTTGGTATCTAAAGCAACATCAATCAGATCCTTATCGAACCCGTCTGTGATACCGGTATTGGCCACAACTCCGTCAAAGTATTTATTTGACATGGAGATGGTACGGTTAACCAGATTCCCTAAGGTGTTGGCAAGATCGGAGTTGATTCGTTCCACGAGAAGTTCCCAGGTGATGACACCATCATTTTCAAAAGGCATCTCATGCAGAACAAAATAGCGTACAGCATCTACCCCGAAGAGTTTTACCAGGTCGTCAGCATAGATTACATTTCCTTTTGATTTGCTCATCTTGCCGCTTCCTACCAGCAGCCAGGGATGACCGAACACCTGCTTAGGCAGCGGAACATCCAGCGCCATCAGGAAGATAGGCCAGTAAATGGTATGGAAACGAACGATATCTTTGCCAATCAGATGAAGATCTGCCGGCCAGTATTTTTTGAATAATTCCCCGTGATTGCCATCCACATCGAATCCCATGGTGGTGATATAGTTGCTTAATGCATCCAGCCATACATAGACGACATGCTTGGGATCAAAATCTACCGGGATACCCCAGGAGAAGGAAGTTCTGGAAACACAGAGATCCTGCAGACCGGGTTTCAGGAAATTGTTGATCATTTCATTTTTGCGGGATTCCGGCTGTATGAATTCCGGATGATCCTCGATATATTTCATGAGACGATCTGCATATTTGCTCATCTTGAAGAAATAAGCTTCCTCTTTGGCATGGCCAACCGGACGTCCGCAGTCCGGACATTTTCCGTCCACCAGCTGTGATTCCGTAAAGAAAGACTCACAAGGAGTACAGTATAACCCCTCATAATATCCTTTATAGATATCACCTTGATCATAAAGCTTCTTAAAGATCTTCTGTACGGTCTTCTCATGATAATCATCTGTGGTACGTACAAATTTATCGTAGGAAGTATTCATCAGGTCCCAGATGGTTTTGATCTCCCCGGCTACCTGGTCCACGAATTCTTTCGGTGTCACACCGGCTTCCTGGGCTTTCAGTTCAATCTTCTGACCATGTTCATCCGTACCTGTCTGAAAACGGACATCATAACCTTCTTTTCTCTTAAATCTCGCTATGGCAT
>JBGVCE010000439.1:0-6998 GCA_045226235.1 Anaerobutyricum sp. | reverse complement strand
TAGAATTATCTATACTACATTTGACCCAATATTATGGGCACCTGAAACATTCATGCTTCAGGTGCCCATAACTGGTTGATGCCATTGGGCCGCGGCATAAGCCACGGTCCTTTTGTATCTATACTCATAGTAAAACTATCATTGAAAAGTTGCCCCCTGAATGATACAATTCTTATTAATCAAAAGAATATTTTAAGGAGGGGCTAACATGAAGAAAACCATTGCATTTATCTTAAGTACCATTATGATTGCACTATGCCTTTCCCCTATGAATACAGATGCTGTTACCTGGGGAAACTGGTCAGGTTGGTCAGAAACAGCGGTACAGGCATCTGACACCAGGCAGGTAGAGAAGAAGACACAGTATCGCTATGCTACCCGAACGGCCACCTGGGAACAGACTGGATCAGGCAATTACGACTACGCAGCCAGCTGGACCGGAGGCTTTAATAAGAATCATTCTTTATATACCAAGTATAACAAGACTAAAAAGTCAAGCAGTGAGACAAGCACCCAAAAAACAGTATACAAAGATCCTGTTACTGTTGGATATATTTACTATCATTGGTGTATGGGGAAGAAGCTGGAGAAAACCTATAACCGTACCATTGAGAGTTATAAGACCGCTACCCATGCTACCTTCCATGCTTTCTATTCAACGGCTAATCTGGCATTAACAGAATCGGCCAATGCCAGGAAAAAAGACAATTACAACGTCTGTCAGGATACCTACTGGTGGCTGAAAGAGCGGATTACCATAAAGCGTCAGGCTTATACTACATACAAAAAAGTATACAGCAGCTGGTCATCCTGGTCATCCTGGCAGGATTCGAGTGTTAGCTCTACTGATTTAAGACAGGTACAGACCAGAACGGTATACCGTTACAGAGATTTAATTGATTCTTCCTCTGGCGGCGATTCCTCCGAAGGCACATCGGATAAACCATCCTCCGGTGACAACCCATCCGGCGGCACGACAAAGCCATCCTCAGGTAGCAATCCATCCGGCGGCACGACAAATAAAACAACAACGAAAACAGCAACATTAAATAAGAAAGGTACCATTCTTTCCATCAAATCTCCCACAGCCAAAACCATAGTGATCAAGTGGAAAAAGCTTTCAGGCATCAGTGGTTATCAGTGCTATATCTCTAAGAAGAAAGATTTTAAGATGCATACGATCCAGAGATTTTATGGCAAGAAGAAGACAAAAGCAACCATCAAAAACTGTCCTTCCAAGAAGACTTTTTATGCAAAATTGCGCCCCTACAAAAAGAAAGACGGTAAGAAAATCTATGGAAAATGGAGTGCCGTTAAGAAAGTAAAAGTGAAATAATATAAAGAATCGCGGCAGAACCGCGATTCTTTTTTCATTTCATAATGGCTGTATTCTTATATTATTGTCGCCAGATGGCAGATGGGCAAGCCCACCACGTTATAATAATCCCCTTCAATCCCGGAGATAAAGATGGCGGCCCTTCCCTGGATACCGTAGGCACCTGCCTTATCCATAGGTTCTCCGGTGCGGATATAAGCAGCGATCTCCTCCTCGGAGATTTCCCGCATCCTTACCCGGGTGCATTCATAAAACTGTTCTCTCACATGGATTCGTCCTTCCACGATAGTCAGAACTGCAACACCGGTGTATACCTCGTGGTATCTGCCGGACAGTTTTCGAAGCATGGCAGCGGCATCTTCTTTGTCTGCCGGTTTGCCAAGAACCTCCCCATCCAGGACGACGATGGTATCGGAGCCGATGATCTTACAATCATCATTTTCTCCCTTGTGAGCTTTGGCCACTGCAGTGGCCTTCCGAAGGGCAAGCTCCTCCACCATAGCTCCCGGCTCCATTCCGTCCAGGTCCACGTTTTCATCAGCCTGGCTCACCTCCACAGTGAAGGTGTAACCGGCCTGCTCTAATATTTCCTTTCTCCGGGGGGACCCGGAGGCTAAAATTACGTTCATAGCGACTCCACAAAGCGCATGAAGGCTTTTTGGCCTTCTTCGGTTCTCTTATAGACGCCGGCGCATTCCAATACTTTTACAAATACTTTGCTGATCTCATCCTGCAGGATACCGCGGATGTTTTCCGGAGTGATCTCATAATTGCCGATCCATTCCTCCACCCAATCCGCATGTTTTTCGATCTGCTGATCAGCACGGATATCCTTGCCCTGAAGGATGGCTTCCTCCAGTACGGCGATCTCCTGCTTCAGTCTGGCGGGAAGCACAGCTAGACCCATTACCTCGATCAGGCCGATGTTTTCCTTTTTGATATGATGAAGGTCTGCCGATGGATGGTATACTCCCCAGGGGCTTTCTTCCGTTGTGATATTGTTGCGCAGTACCAGATCCAGCTCATAGAGGTCCTCATGCATACGGGCTATAGGAGTGATGGTATTATGGGGAGTACCATCGGTCTCGCTGAAGATAAAGGCATCTTCATCCGTATAGCCTCTCCAGCTGGTAAGGATATGGTCTGCCGCATCCACGATTCTTCCGATATCCTTGCCCTGAAGGCGGATCACAGACATAGGCCATTTTACGATGCCGGTATTCAGATCCTCATATCCCTTCAGGGAGAAGGTCTTCTCATAAGGTGCCTTTGCCATGGCGAAGACATAGCCGCCTCCCTGGAAATGATCGTGACTTAAGATGGATCCGCCCACAATGGGGAGGTCCGCATTAGAGCCGGCGGTATAGTGAGGGAAGAGCTTGACGAATTCCAGAAGTTTCCGGAAAACAGCCCGGTCAATGGTCATGGGGATATGTTTTTTATTCAGTATGATACAATGCTCGTTATAGTACACATAGGGTGAATACTGGAGGAAATAATCCTCCCCCGCCAGTTTGATGGGGATGATTCGGTGATTCTGTCTGGCCGGATGGGAGAAATGACCCATGTAGCCTTCATTTTCCACACACAGGAGACAGCTGGGATAGCCGGATTTTTTGGCCTGGCCTGCCTTGGCAATATCACGGGGATCCTTCTCAGGTTTGGAGAGATTGATGGTGATATCAATGGGGCCGAATTCCGTCTCTGTCATCCATTTTTCATCCTTGGCGATACGGTCCTTACGGATATAGTTGGTCTTCTGGCTGAAATCATAATAATAGTCGGTTGCCTTTCTGGGATCCTCCTCATAGAGGTCTGCGAAGGTTTTTCTCACCATGGTAGGCGGTGGGGTCAGAAGCCCCATGATCTTCGTGTCAAAGAGGTCCTTCATGGTAATGGTATCTTCCTCAAAGAAACCCTCCTTGTGGGCATAGTCCAGCATATCTTCCAGGATATCTACCAGTTCCCTTTTCTCAGTAACAGGGGTTTCCTCGTACTCCAGGATGCCAAATAACTCCAGGAGCCGGTTGATGGTATAAGTTTTATCGTCCTGTGATACAAGACCTGCATCGATCCCGTATGCCACCAGTTCCGTAATCAATCGATTAATCATCCTTGTCCTCTCTTTCTTCTATTCGATTACCTTCATGCCACCGTATTTGCGGATCTTTAAAACGTGACAAGCTCCCTTTCCGAAGAGCTGATCCATAGCCTCCCGATAAGCAGCGACTTTGTCATTTTTCACGAAAGCCTGGATGGTACCTGCGAAGCCGCCTCCATGTACACGGCACACACCCGCGCCGCCTTCCAGGACTGCCTCGCTGACTGCCAGAGCCAGGGATACATTCTGATGATGCACATCATTGTTGGTGTAGACATTCTGCAGGAATTTGAAGGAGGAGTCTCCGGATGCCTTTACCGTATCCAGAAATGTGCCGATTTCCTCATTCTTCAATGCCTCCACTTCCTTCTGTACCCGTTCATTTTCCCGGATGAAATGGATGGCACGCAGCACGGCACGGTCACCGCACTGGTCACGGAGGGCCTGTACATTTGCAAGAATCTGATCAAGGCCGCTGCCACAGAGAACTTCCTTGCCAAAGTAAGCTGCCACGGACTTCATCTCCTGAGGAATGGCTGCATAATCCGCTGTGAGATCTGCGTGGGAGCCCTTGGTATCTGTGATGCAGAGACTGTAGCCGTATTTGTTCATATCGAATTCCACCTTCTCCACCCTGGGGTCTGTTGGATTGGCGAAATCCACATGAACCAGGCTGCCCACGGAGCAGGCCATCTGGTCCATAAGTCCGCATGGTTTTCCGAAATAGACATTCTCTGCATATTGGCCGATAACCGCATTGGTCACTGAATCCAGTTTCCCGTCGTTGTAGAGGTAGGAAATGATGGTTCCGATGATGGTTTCAAAAGCAGCGGAAGAGGAAAGTCCCGCACCGATCAACACGTCGCTGGTGATGTAGGCCTGGAAGCCTCCGATTCGGTATCCTCTCTGGGCAGCACCGGCCAGAACCCCTTTGATCAGGGCTGTGGTGGTCTCTTTTTCTTCTTCCTTGAGGGAAATGTCATTGGTATCGATGACGATCTCATCATAATCATCCGACACCACACGGACCAGAGAGTCGTCCCTTTTCTTGGTGATGGCGATGGCATCCAGGTTGATGGATGCTGCCAGGATTTCTCCATGCTGATGGTCTGTGTGATTTCCACCTACTTCACTTCTGCCCGGGGCACTGTAGATTGCTACCTGATCTTCCCCATAAAGGCTTTCGTACTTTTCAATCGCCTTGATGTAACGGTCAGTCTGGTAGACAAGCTTGCTCTCGTCCACATAGATATCCAGAAGCAGGTCTTTATAGACCCAGTTTTTCAAACGTTCTTTGATCAATCTCGTCTCAACCACTCTCTATTCCTCCCATTAAGTGTTCTGGTTTATTTATTCTTCTGATCATAACAGTATGCTGCAGCCTTGCAGCCATACTCCCAATAGTTGCTCCAGTCCTCGTAAGTCTTAATCTTCACCTTGCCGGCTGTCTGGGAAGCGCTTAACACCTGACCGTCCCCCAGATAGATTCCACAATGGTTCTCATCATCCCCGGAGAGGTGGTAGAGGATATCACCGTAATCAGCATCATAGATGACATTAATCTTATATAAATAATCCTTCATCAGGTCGGACTGGCTGTCCGTTGTCTCTCCGATGAACTCTCCGGTGGCTTCCCTGAAAGCATCCCTCATCAGGGAAGAACAGTCAAAAAACCCTTCCTGGTCTCTTTTGTCCTGGCTGTATTTGGCCCCGAGATTCTTATCACAGAATCGCACTGCCGCATCTTTCCATCGGTCAATCTGATCTGATCTGGAAATCTTGTTGCCAATGTAGGAGGTATAGACATATCCTACGGTACCGTCAGAAATCCGCACCTTCGTCCAGTCCCCCTTGGAAGAGTAGAAAGTCACCTTCTCCCCTTTATCCAGCTGGTCTATGATCTTCCCTTTGGGTTTTTTACGGAGATTCACATCGGACCCGTTAATTTTGGCCACTCCTTTTGGGGCCTCTTTCTTGGATTTCTTCTTAGACTTCTTTGATTTTCCGGCTTCTTTCCTGGCAATCCTGGCTGCAGCCTTCTTGGCTTCTTCTGCCGAAGAAGTCAGATAATCACCGCAAATATAACCGTTTATCCCATCGTACTCAGCGTCTGCCCACTCTCCTTCATAACCATAGACCTCCACTTCCGTGTCCGGGCCGACTGTGGTCAGAATCTCGGCTGACCGGCTTGGCTCCTTTCGGAGGCGGACCGCATCAGTGGTGTACCGAATCGACGCGTCTGCGGGTTTCGCGATCATTAATGCTGTCAGAACTGCCATGCCGAATATCAGTTTCTTTACATAATTAGCGGAAACACTTCCCATGAGTTCTCATCTCTTTTCTAATACTAATATCCTTTACTGCTCCACCGTCACACTGGAAACCTTGGTAACCATATTTCCGCTCTTATCCTTGGCAGAATAAATCACCTTATAGTTACCTGCTTTAGCCAGATCGACCTTGGAGGAATCAATGGTCACTTTCACTTCCCCGTCCACGGCATCCTTGGCCTTAACCCCTTTTCCGTAATCCGGAGCCGGGTCTCCCACCTTCACATTGAAGGACTGGGGTACCGTCAATGTAGGAGGTGTTTTGTCCTCGATAATCACGGTGACCGTCTTCTCCTCTTTATTTCCGGCAGCATCCTTCACAGAGTAGGCAACCAGATATTTTCCGGGTTTCCCGAACTTCACAGCCTTGCTTTTGATTTCGATGGATTTGGTAAGATCCCCATCGATCTCATCCTTGGCGGTTATCCCCTGATCCCACTTATAATCCGTATCTTTATCCGTGAGGGAGATGGTCTTAGGCAGGCCGCTGAACTCCGGTTTTGTCTTATCTGCCGCCTTGACTGTCATGGTTTTCTTGGCGGTATTTTTGCTCTCGTCAATGGCCTTTATGGTAACCTCATAGGTTCCCAGTTTCTCGAATACGGCTACCCCGTCTTTTAAGGTGAAGGAATCATCCTTCAGATCTCCCTGTGGCACCACCTTGGCGATCTTGAGTTTCACGGAAGAGATCTCATCCTCAGCCTTTACATAGATGGTGTTCTTGGTATTTTCCACTTTCTCTTTCTGGACTGCCTTGATTTCCTTCCCATAAGCCACTTCATAGGTCTCCTCGGATTCGGAGATGAGAGGTGCTGTCTTATCCAGCACTTCCACCAGGGCATTGGCTTTGGCGACATTACCGCTCTCGTCCTCCGCCATGATTTCCAGTTCATAGCCGCCGATCTTAGAGAATGACACCATTCCATTTTCCAGAAAATAACTCTCCTCCCCCTGTTTCTCCAGAGGCTTTACATTATTGACGGACAAGGTGATATTCTCCGAAGCATCATCCTTAACAGAAACCGTGATCTGCTCTACGACCTCCGGTCCTTCTTTCTTTTCCTCACCCGTCTTGGCTTCTGTGGTTTCATTTGTGCCGGTATCTGTATCGGCAGCGCCTAATTCATTTCCGGGAGTAACGGTTTCCGTCTGGGTAGTCTCTGTGGCTTCCTCTTCCTCAACCACCGGCACCTCAGGTGCCTGATTGATCACCAGGATATTCTCCCCGTAA
>JBGVCE010000438.1:0-4541 GCA_045226235.1 Anaerobutyricum sp. | reverse complement strand
ATACATCCCTTCTGATAGGCATCATAGATGACTTTGCAGATACGCCGGTCACCCCGGGCAAGAATTCCTTCAAGCACTGTGGTTTTGGCATCATGCCATTTGAAGGAAAGGCTCCGGTGATTATGCTGGGCTTTGAATTCATCATTTACCAGGTGGGCTCTGCGCTGGTATTCTTCCGGATCGCACATCCGGGCCCACTGGAAGGGAGTAAAGGGCTTAGGTACAAAGAAGGAGCAGCTGGCCCCTACAGATACCTTTCCATTCCGATATTCCTTATCCAGTTTATAATAAGTCATAGCCACATCTTCGCACAGATGGGCGATTCCCTTCATATCCTCTTCTGTTTCTGTCGGAAGCCCCATCATAAAGTAAAGCTTCACTTTATTCCATCCTCCCATAAAGGCTTCCCTGGCCCCCTGGAGGATTACCTCTTTGGTCAGTCCCTTGTTAATCACATCCCTCATGCGCTGTGTGCCTGCCTCAGGGGCAAAGGTGAGGCTGCTCTTTCTCACATCCTGTACCTTGCTCATGACATCCAGGGAGAAGGCATCAATCCGGAGGGATGGCAGTCCGATATTTATGTTTTTACTCCGGTAGTTATCAATCAGATAATTACATAACTCCGGCAATTTCTGAAAGTCGCTTGAACTTAAGGAACTAAGGGATATCTCATCATTTCCTGTGGCGTCCAGCATGGTGTCTGCCAGCCCTTGCAGATAGTCAAGATCCCGCTCACGATTGGGGCGGTAGATCATACCTGCCTGGCAGAACCGGCATCCCCTGGTACAGCCTCTCTGTATCTCCAGAACACAGCGGTCCTGGGTTACTTTTAGGAAAGGCACCAGGGGCTTATCCTGGTAGAAAGTGTGACTAAGATCCATCTGAACCTGTTTTAAGATGGTCCTGGGCACATCCGGATAGATGGGCTCAAAGGAAGCGATGGTTCCATCCTCATGGTAAGTTGTTTCATAAAGGGAAGGAACGTAAATGCCGGGAATGGTAGCCGCGGCCTTGTGAAGGAATTCCGCCCGGCTTCCACCGGATTTCTTGTGTTCCTTATACAGATCCATCAGATCATAGTAGACCGTCTCTCCTTCCCCGATATAGAACATATCAAAGAAGTCGGCAAGGGGCTCCGGATTGTAGGTACAGGGGCCGCCGCCGATCACGATGGGAGCGTCCTCCCTTCTGTCCCTGGCATAGATGCCGATCTGGGACAGATCCAGAATCTGCAGGATGTTGGTATAGCACATCTCATACTGGATGGTAATGGCCAGAAAATCAAAGACAAAGACAGGATCCTGGCTCTCCAAAGCGAAAAGCGGGATTCTGTCAATTCTCATCTCCCGGTCCAGGTCAATCCAGGGGGAGAAGACACGCTCACATAAGATATCTTCCCTGCGGTTCATCATGTCATAGATGATCTTCATCCCCAGATGGGACATGCCGATCTCATAGACATCCGGGAAACACATGGCAAATCTTATGGTATCATCCCTGTTTAGTTTCTCCTGAAAAGACGGCTCATATTCCACTGAATTCACTTCTCCGCCGATGTAACGAACCGGTTTCTCTATGGTAAGTAAGGTTTCTTCTCGTAATGCTAAATCTTTCAAGCTTTCTCCTCTATGGTCTTTAATCCTAAAAAATACTTTCTAAAATGGACACCTTGACCGGGTAGGAAGCGGTTGCTCCTCCGGCAGAATAACAGCGGACCACGGCTTTTCCGAATCCTTCGGCACTGATGCTGCCGTCCTTATCAACAAAGACTACGGAAGGGTCGCTGCTGGTCCATTTTTCTATATAATCCCCTTTGCCCAGTTTTACCTCTCTGGCCTCGGCCGTGTCATTTCTGCCAAGGACCAGTTCTGAATCATCCATGGAGATCTCCGGGGCGATGGGATCAATCATCACATCCTCCTCCTGGCCACATTGGAAGCAGGAGCGCTGCATAATACCGTAATGTAAGACATCCGGCATATGAACTGTCTCCCATTCTCCGAATATATGGCCGGTAGGTTTCATGTCTTTTTCTTCGATTTTGCCACATCTTTTGCAGATATGACGTTTTCTTCCGGGGCTGGTGCAGGTTGGCTTCTGCAGCACATCCCACTTATCGTAATTATGGGTATTTTTCACCCGGTATATTCCACCGAGATCACCGCTGTTTTCTATACTAAGATAAATGTGTGGGCCGTAGAAGTCCAGCTCTTCAATCTCTCTGTATCTGTCTGACTTCAAAGTGAAGATCTCCACCAGCTGGCCTAAGGTGGTATATTCATAGATGCTGCAGTTTCCCACACTGTACCATACAATATACAGATTGATACCATCCGAGGCCATCCCCTGATTAACCGCGATCTGAGGAACACGAAAAACAGGAGTCAGCCTCTGAAAATCTTTTGTTTTATAGATGACCGTACTGGTACCGAGATAGTATACATCCTCAGAGCTCACATAGGCAATCTTAGGGCAGTTATGGTTCATGTAGTGATCTGCAGTCAGTTCCAGGGATTCCCCATCAAAGGAGAATACATAGGCATGGTTTTTTGACACACAGACGACTTCCTTTGTGGTGGGATTATAGGTCAGGGAATTGGAATGCAGGGTATTGAAGGACTGACAATTGATTTCCTTCATGGTTTTGGCATCCAGAATCACGTAGGTAGTGGTGGCATAATCCGCCGCATACCTGGTGTAGATAATCTTATCCCCGGCGAAACAAAATCCCTGGGATTGTGGTCCGTAATAATTGCCATGAGGCAGGAAACATGGTTTTAGATCATCTCCCAGTTCCGTATCCTTCAGACAATAGGCTTCAGCCTTGGAAGGAACACCCGCTAAAAGCATCAGGAAGAGGACAAAAATCCCTAAACGGATAATCCGATGAATTCCTTTTGCCATGATCATTACACTTCCTTCCAATTGCTGATCTTAATAGTTCTCGTGTCTTTTCTTCCGAAGATACCAGACGATACATCCTGCGATACACAGGATGGTGAGAATCCATATCCATACGGGAACCTTGTGGATATTATAGCAGCGCACATTGATCCACATCTGGTTTAATTTTTCTGTGGTTTCTTTATCAAAATATACCATGATGGAGGACCTGTTTATGGTCTTCTCATCAGGATACTGAGAAAACAGCTGGCGGTTTACCTGATCTGTGGGGGCATAGATTACATAATCTTCATCCTCCGGATCACCGGAGAAGAAATACCCCAGAGGATATTCCGTCACATCCTCCTCGTCTTCCTCCGCGCTGAAACACCAGTCGGCATACTCGAAGATCCTTGGATCATCCCCGCCGGAGATGCAGGAAGTAAAACCGATATAGTACATATTGCGGATAACACTGTCAGGCCGGGACATAAAATTGATAAAGGCTTCTGCGGCATGCTGTTTTGCCGGGTCATCCTTGATGCCGGACTTCAGCATACACCAGCCGTCAAAATAGATGTTGGTGGATTCCTTCGGAACGGCAAATGACAGATAGAGATCGTCTTCTTCTGCCTGATCCAAAGTATAGACTCCGTCCCCGGACCATTGATAATTGGCCACGACTTTTCCGGTAATCATGTCCGCTTTCCCGGCGTCGGATTCGAAGGAATAGGTATTATCCTTCACTTGTTGCAGATAATCCTGTACCTTCCGGATGGTCTCGTCAGAAGCGTCATTCATCTCCCTCTCCAGATTCTCCCGGTAATTAGGATCATTCAGGAATTCCTTGGAGGTCAGCAGGTCTGACTTAATGGCTCCCACTGCAGCAAAATACGCTTCTCTTACGCTGTCTTTGATGGTAACCTGTCTTTTAAACTTAGGGTTGGTTAAGATGGACCAGGAAGAAGCATCCTCCTCGGTCACGTATTCCGGGTTATAGACAATTCCGGTGATTCCCCACATATAACCGGCAAAATACTTTGACCAGGGATCCCCATGGATGGAGCTTCGATCAAATATACCCTGTATATAAGGGGAGACACCCTTAATATAATAATTATTGGCATCCGTTTTGTCAAAAAAAGATTTTGATAAAGGCTGCAGCTGGTCTTCCATGGCAAGTTTCATCATCATGTACTCAGATGGGCAGACCAGGTCATATTTATTTCCCAGAGTGTACATATTATAGAATTCTTCGTTGGAACCAAAGGCAGAATAAGCCACTTCCACTTCCTTGCCGTAGGTCTCGTAGTACCACTCCTCAAAATCATCAATGATGTTATTCTTACCGATGATGTCTCCACTTTCAAGATCGATGGTTTCTTCCTCGTCCCAATCGCCCTCGTCTATGTACTCTTCCCAGTTGCTGACCCGCAGGACAACTTTATCCTTTCCTTTCCGTCTGGCAGCTTTTATGTCCAGCTTAGGACAGAAAGGAAGCAGAAGGCTCAGGATCAGAAGCAGGGCAAGGGATTTTAAGGTCAGATTCCTGACATTTCTATTTCTCATAATGCCGCTCCTCTCTTTTGTCCCTGCCAGCATAGCTTGCACGGTAATTTGATACGATCACCACCAGAACCACGATCAGAAAGATGACG
>JBGVCE010000437.1:0-8597 GCA_045226235.1 Anaerobutyricum sp. | reverse complement strand
AAGCGGTAGGTCGGAGGTTCGAATCCTCTTAGGGACGTCGAAAAAATGGAATGATTTGGTAAATTTTACCGAATTGTTCCATTTTTTTGTTTTCCTGAAGAAATTACTCATGAGATAAAATAGGAATGAATTCCTGCTAATTATTAAGCTGTTAACCAGGTGGAAAACCATAAGAAATTGTAAAGAAGGAGATAATCAATATGTGTAAAGTGAAATGTATCTGTAACCAGAAGGGCGGAGTAGCCAAGACAACATCAACCCTTCACTTAGGAATCGGTCTTGCCAGGAAAGGGAAAAAAGTTCTGCTTATTGATGCAGACCCACAGGGAAGCCTGACCTCAAGCCTGGGATATGTGGAGCCGGATGAACTGAAAACCACCATTGCAACCATTATGATGGATATCATCAACGAAAATGAAATCAATCCAGAGGAAGGCATCCTGCACCACCAGGAAAACGTGGATTTACTACCGGCAAACATTGAACTCTCTGCCATGGAGATTGCTTTAGGTAATACCATGAGCCGGGAGGTTATCTTGAAAGAATATATCGATATGGTACGGGATTCATATGATTATATTCTGATTGATTGTATGCCTTCCCTGGGGATCATGACGATTAATGCTTTAGCAGCATCGGATTCTGTGATCATCCCGGTACTGTGTGCTTATCTCCCGGTAAAAGGACTTCAGCAGTTGATTCGTACTATAGCAATGGTGAAAAAGAGGCTCAATCGTAAGCTGATTATCGAGGGAATCCTCTTAACTATGGTCGATTTCCGAACAAATTATGCGAAAGAGATTTACGGAAGAATCGGTGATGACTACGGAGAACAAATCCGGATCTTTGAAACCTGTATTCCTGTCTCAGTGAAAACGGCAGAGGCCAGTGCACAGGGTATCAGCGTATATAAGCACTGTCCAAAGAATAAAGTTGCAATTGCTTATCAGAATCTGACAAAGGAGGTACTCAATAATGAAAAATAAGAGTGGAGAAAAGTTTAAATTAGCTAGTTTAGAAGAACTATTAGGTCTCCCCGGTGAGGAAAGCTCAAGTGAAGTTGAAATCAGTAAGATCCATGGATTTAAAAATCATCCTTTCAAGGTTATTGATGATGAAAAGATGAATGATCTGGTGGAAAGTATACGGAGGAATGGTGTATTAACTCCAGTAATATTGAGAGAAGATGGCCGTGACTATGAGATGATCTCCGGACATAGGAGACTTCATGCTGCCAAACTCGCAGGCCTTACTTCTGTTCCGGCTTTTATCAGAGATATGACGGATGATGAAGCTGTGATCTATATGGTGGACAGTAATATTCAGAGGGAAGAGTTACTGCCTAGTGAGAAGGCGTTTGCTTATAAGATGAAGATGGATGCGATGAAGCACCAAGGAGTAACTTCTGGACAAAATGTCCAAAAGTGGAGTCATGAAGAAATAGGTAAAGATACTGGCCTAAGTGGAAGACAAGTTCAGAGATTTATACGACTTACTGAGCTTATCCCTGATCTTCTAGATTTAGTCGATCGGAAACGTCTCAATTTTACCATAGCAGTTGATATTTCCTATATCGATAAACAGGTGCAACCCTGGCTTTATGAATATATTCGTGAAAACGGCTTTATTAAGCAAAATCAGATTTCAGCTCTTAGGAAATATATGGATCAGGGATCCACGACTATGACACAGCATCTGATGATCAGCATCCTTAACAGTGCTATCCCAATCAAGCCGCCTGCAAAGAAAGTTACTTTACAGGAAAGGAAGCTGATGAGATACTTCCCTCCTAACTATACGGTGAAACAGATGGAAGAAATTATTGTTACATTGCTTGGAGATTGGAAGAAAGAGCATGAGGAGGGCTAATCATGACATTCAAATTTATAGTCGGAGCGCAGGCGGATCGTTATTCATTTATTCAGATACCAAAGATATTAATGACCGATAAAGTCTTTTCTGATATGTCTAACTGGGTCAAAATCACTTATGGATATCGGGCAGACTCTATATAAAGTTCTCCGTCTGAAAGACCAGGACACTTACGGAAGCGGCAAGCAGTATGTGGTTCCAAATGGAATGGGAACATCCTACACCTACATGGGATGGTCAATCATCCATGACTGGCCGACCCGGCAGAACTTCCTGCGTAAGCGGAGCGGGGAGCACTATGACAGCAATGGCTTTGCCAAAGTAAACGGCAGGTATGTCATTGCCTGTACCACTACCTTCGGCAAGGTCGGGGACTACATCGACTTCGTCCTGGATAACGGCAAGGTGATTCATGCCATCATGGGGGATGAGAAGAATCAGAGTGATGCCGGCTGTAACCGTTGGGGTCATGATGATGGAAGGTCCGTCGTCGAGTTTTTTGTCAACAAGTCCATGTGGTATGGACATCTCGATAACACTGACATCACCCGGTTCCACCCGGAATGGAAGAGCAGAGTGAAGATGGGTGTAAACCTGAATAAGAATTACTTTGGAAAGTAGTATCTGCGCAAAGGAGTGATCGCGATGAAGAAGTATAAAGAATGGCTGCCCGTTGCAGGCATGGCAGTGCTCCTTCTTGTACTCAGTATCGCCCTGTTCTTTTCTGTCCGGGACCAGCCTGACCCGAGAAGGGAACCGGAAGCGACTACAGTAAAAAAGGAGGACAAGGATGAGAACACGACGCAGCGAAAAAGAAAGAAGACCGGACGGAGCGATGATAAGGACTGTATTGAAGTGTATGGTACCGGTTATCTGTATTATCTTGATCCGGAAGACGATCAGGTATTTCAGAGAAGACTGACCCGCTTCTTGCAGGATAAGGGAGTAAACGCGGAGACTGCAACTGTTGTAGAGTATCACATTGATGAACGGAAGGAGGAAGAAGAGCCGGCACAGTTTTTCCTGGAGATTCACGATAAGAAGCACACCATAGTCCGGGCTTTGTTTAAGAAGACCACAGGGACTTATCGGTTTGATCTACCAAATCAGTCCCTGCCTGATGAGATCGAAGAGTTCAGTGATGAAAAGGAACAGGATATCCCTGAAAGCACTGAGGATGTCATCGTCCCAGAGAGCAGACTGGCCATCACAGATCCAGAAGGGCAGCTTAAGGAAACAGCTGACATGAAGAAACTGAAAAAAGAATTAGGAAAGTTCCTCCGGTCTCAAGATGAAGGCCGGTGTATATACCGGCCAGTGAGTGCGTACTGCACGGTAAAATAGAGCACCCTTTCCGGCAAAATAGAGCAGGCCTTCCGCTCTGGTGAGCACCCCGGTTCCGGAAAGGCGCAAACCGCCTTCCCGGTCACAGAGTGTAGTTGTAAGTTTTATTCATCTTCTATGAAGATATTTTGAATAATTAATGTATCTTTTAAACTTAATACGCTGGTGGCACTTCTATCCCAGCAGAACGTAGCAACGCTTCTAGCTGTTCGACCCGGTCTAACAGGAATCGGATTTCATTCCAGTTTTCATCTGCCAGAGCTTTAGCGTCCTCCAAAGCAAGAAGGGCAATCTGATAATCAAGCCATTTGTCACAATCATGATGATTGCTGTAGGGGCATTCAGGATACATCGCCGCCTCCTTCCCGGTCAGCATTTAGACCGTGACGTTTCCGCATGGATACACGTCCGCCGACCAAGATATCATAGGCATTATGGATGATCCTGTCCATGATAGCTTCGGATATCGGACTGCCTTCGGCTGATTCCGGATCGATCCGCTCATACCACTCTTCGTTGTTGTACTGTGTACAGAAGATCATGGACCCTTTAGAGCTGTTAACTCTGGATTCTACAATCTCCAGAAGGTTGTAGGTTTCCTGCGGTGTCAGATGCCTGATCAGCCATTCATCAAGGATGAGCAGATCCACTTTTTTATAGGACTTTATCACCTTTTGAAAAGTACCGGTTGCTTTAGCTACATTCAATTCATCTAAGAGATCCGGCATGCGGATATATTTCACGTTGAGATATTTCCGACATGCGGCATTGCCCAAAGCACATGCAAGATAGGTTTTACCGGAACCGCTGGCACCTTTCAGGATGATATGGTGATTCTCAGCTATATATTGGCATGTCGCAAATCGCAGGAACTGACTCTTGTCAAGATTTCTATCGGGAAGATATTCGATATCTTCTATGCAGGCAGAGGGCAGTGAAAATGTTGCCTGTTTGATCAGCCGCTTCAGTTTATTCTGCCGACGACGGTTCCACTCTGCGTCAACGATCAGTGCGACCCTTTCTTCAAAGCTTAATGCGTCATACGTTTTGGGATCGGCAAGCTGCTTTTCCAGTTCTGCAGCCATGGCTGTGAACCGCATAGTTTTCAGATTATCCAGTGTTGGGATGTTTAACATGATGTCTCACCTCCCTTACGGAAGGATTCAACACCACGCGTGATCCCCTTGCTCCGTTTAGCGGATACAGGTGCATCCTCAATCAGATGTTCTATGGGCAGTTTGTCCTGTCCATTTTTCAGGATGGTGACAATACTTCGATAAGAGGGTTGTGACGTAAAAGATAACAGCCGTTTGCAGGCTTTTTCAACCCGATCCTGGCCGTATCGGTCAGCAGATTTCATCAGGCTGACACAATACTTGAATCCCTGTTCCGGCTCTTTTTCGGAGGAGAGGAAATACTCAACCACCTTTTGTGTACTGGGGCCGACCATTGAAGCCCAGCCCAGGAATTCGTCCGGCGCATAAGAAAGGTATTTCTGATGCTCCGGGGGCATATGTTCCTTCACCCGGATAGGATTGCGTTCTGCTTTTTGTCTTCTAGCATGTGATGCGACACGGCTTCCATGAAAGAAAACTTCCACTGCATTGTTTGTTATGCGGATATCAACATGTTCCCCGATCAGATCAAATGGAACTGTGTATTTATTAACTCCGTCAGATATGAGATAATCATTCTGAACTTTTGCAGTGGACCAGACTGCAGGTTCATACGGGCTGGCAGGAAGCGTCTGCAGGAACTCTTTCTCTTCATTTTCGAAAGCAATGCGGCGGTTCCCGGCCCGTTTTTTAAAAGGACGTTCATTAAGCTCTTTGAGCTTTTGGGAAACAGCATGTTTTGCTTCAATGATCGAAAAGAATTGTTCATTCCGCAATGCGGCTAGGATCCATGTGGTTGCAAACTTGACACCGCCTTCTGCATTCGGCTTGTCCTTAGGGTGTTCCACTCTTGCAGGAACGATTGCTGTACCGTAATGGTCTGACATCTCGCGGTAAGCCTGAGGTATCAGGGTTTCATAGCGGGTGTTCCTTGTTACACCGGCTTTGAGATTGTCCGGGATCAGAAGCCTTGTTGCGCCGCCAAAGTACTCGAAAGCATGCACATGACAGTTGATAAACGTATCTTCCCTCATGTTCGGACATGCCTCCGCGTAAGTGTAGAGGCTACATGAGAGCACAGCCACAAATAGATATGCCGGTGTGATCTCTCCGGTGAAGGGATCGTGGATATCGATCGTACTCCCGGCCCAATCCACCTCGAGCATGTCACCCGGCTTTCGGGTGATCCTCATGGTTGCTCTGGACACTTTGGCCCAACGGTGATACAGTTCGTTAAACTGTGTGCTCATGTAAGGTTTTTTACCGGCGACATATGCTTCGGCACAGTATTCTGTCCACAGAAGCGTCAGCGTAACACCTTTCTTTGCTAATTCCCGGTGGATCTTAGGGAAGTCTGGGATCAGCCGTTCTTCAGTCTTTTGGCTTCTTTCTGGATAGAACAGGGACTGGAGTGTTTGGTTTGTGACATCATCAGCCAATGGCCACTTTATCTGTAAAGCCTGAGCGATATTCAGAACTTCACTGACTGTGTTCCGTGAGCTGTGGACACAAGATGCAATGTTGATGTTGCTGTAATTGAGGCTCTTTAGCCTTAGGATTTGTCGATAATCTACCATGGTTATCGTCCTCCTTATAATGATAGTCACACATAAGTGTGCCGATACCATTATAGGAGAAATTTCCGCTCTAGTGTGCAGAGCGGAAATGATGCACTAAAGCTGCGGAAGTCCTGCTCTATTTCAGCGTGCAGTGTGCACTAAAGGAGCGGTATTTACAGCCGGAGGAATCTTTATGTCGGCTCGGTAGCCCTGACGGAGAAAGGGTATGAAGCAGTATTGTATTTTGAGACGGTAAGACAGGACGGAAGGAATGTGGAAGTCTCTTATGACGGGAAATATCACTTCCGGTTTATCTGAATCCCCTGTTCAGCGGTGGTACATGAGGGACAGTATTTCCGGGGTTTCAGGGCTCTCCCTGACAAGGAGCATTTGTATTACAAAATGCGTACCTTGCTTCCGGTAATGATAAGGCAGAAAGCCTGGAAGTATCGTTTTTAGACCTCGAAAACTGCAGGAAATGAACACTCATGCGACAAGAGGGACAGGGTTATGGACAAGCTGTCGCATGATGGAACAGGAGGGACTGTCTCACGGTGGAACCGTTCACTGATGCGACAGGAAGGACGGGGTGTCCAAACCAGAAAAAGGAGAAGAAAAATGGCGTTTACAGACAAACATATCAGGATCAGGGATGAAGCCTTGCAGATGATCCAGAACCGAGATAAAAACCGGTTTCCTCTAGAGAGGGATTTCGTCAATGAGGCGATCCTCTCCTTTGGCGACCGGCAGTGCCTTGAAAATATTTTAAAGGAGCTGCAGGAATTGCGCTCCTATGTGGAAAAAACTTTTGAAAACGGTGGATACAGATAGGGGGAGAAACATGGATCTGGGGACAACAGTAAAAAAGATTACAGAAGTGGAAGCCGCCATCCGTCGCGACCTTTCCGAAGCGGAAAAAACAGACGGACTGATCAGGCGGTACCAGGATAAAAAGAAGATGCTTGAGACCAGGGTAAAGAAAAATGAGGAACTTCTCTATGATTTGAAGAACCGGAAGACGGTCCTGACCATTGAAGCACAGATTGGAACAATGGATGAGACAAAGCTTGCTCGCCTAAAGAACATCCTTGAGGCCTATGAAGATTCCTTTGAGGATGAAGACAGGAAGGAAACAGAAGATGAAGGAAAAAGTGATCACCCTCCGGCTCTCGAAGAGTGAGTATAAAAATCTCCTGAGCCTTGCCGAAGAAGATCCTGACTGTACCATGAAAAAATCCGGGAAGCCCTCCCTATCTTCTTATATCCGGAAATGCATTTTTTATTCCGGTGATCATCCCGAAAACCTGAAGAAAGAACTCCGATCCCTGACCTACCAGGTACGCAAAGCCGGGATCAATATCAATCAGGCTGTCCACTGGATCAATGCAGGTTACGGAGACAGTGGGAAGGTCAGGGAGATCCTTGAGAACCAGAGGAAGATCGAAAGCCTGTTAGCAAAGATCCATTTCCTGATGAGTGAAGATCTTGATGGGGGAAAGGAAGGTGAGCAGGATGGCGATCACAAAGATGAACCATCTTAAAGGGGGAGAAGGAAGCAACGGCCTGAAGCGGAGCATCGTTTATATCATGAACCCGGAGAAAACAGAAGGAGGACTCCTGGTGGGAGGCAATGCGGGGACGACACCGGAGGAAGTATTCCAGTCCATGATGGAGACAAAAGATCTTTTCGGGAAGCGGACCGGGAGGCAGGGATATCATTTCGTCATCTCCTGGAAACCGGGAGACATCACAAAGGAGATCGCTTATAAGGCAGCGGGGGCATTTTGTGAAAGGTATCTGGGAGATGATTATGACTATGTGTATGCCATCCATACGGATCAGCTTCACATCCATGCTCATATCATATTCAATTCAGTAAACCGGAGAACCGGTTACAAGTACCGGTATGAAAAGGGGGATTGGGAGAAATTTATCCAGCCGGTGACGGATGAAGTCTGCCGGGAGAATGGCCTGCCTGTACTTTCCGACCAGAGGACAGGAGAAGGCTCCATGAACTACTCTGAGCATAAGGCAAAGAAGGAAGGGATGCCGACTCTGACAAAGATCGTCCGCGCAGACATCGACCGGATAATCCTCAGGTCAGATTCCTTCGAAGACTTCCTTAACAATATGAGAAACTAAGATGATCTTCAACCGGATCGAGCAGAGCATTGAAGAGCTGAAGAAGAACCTGAAAAAACAGAAAACAGTTGATTTGTCTGAAGAGAAGGATAGGATTGTTCCTTCTCTTTAATTCATTTCACGGGAGGAAACAGTAAATGGAGGATACAAGCAGAAACATCAATGAAATCATCATGCAGGTCCACAACCTGTTCCGGTTTGCAGATCCTGTTTTCCGGCTTACTGCGATCGGGACAATAAAATTGATCCAGTTCTTTGCACGAATGGTAAGGGAGAAGAAACTGTCTGCAATTGAGCTGGAGGATTTCGGAGAATTCCTGAAAGCTACAGATGGAAAGTATGACATCATGAATATCCCAGCTGTAGACAGAGAGCAGCTTCTTGATGAAATGAAATCCCTAAATATCCACTATACCATTATGCCAGACCTTGATCGCGAGGACGGGCTTATGCAGGTAGCAGTCTACCAGCCGGACAGAGAAAGATTTGGGGCATGGTACGAGCGGTATCTCCTCGACCGGATGCAGGGAGGAGAGAAGGAGTTGAAGGAATTAAGAAGCCTGAC
>JBGVCE010000436.1:0-4033 GCA_045226235.1 Anaerobutyricum sp. | reverse complement strand
AATGTATTCCTGGTATTTTGCCTCTTCGATGGTTTTCCGGATCATGGCAACTTGGATGGCCAGACAATAGGAGACGGCAAGCTGGGTAAGATATGCCTTCGTGGTAGCTACCGCGATTTCAGGTCCTGCCAAAGTGTAAAGAACATGGTCTGCCTCCCGGGCGATGGAGGAACCAACTACATTTACGATGGCCAGGGTTTTGATGCCCCTCTCCTTGGCCTCCCGCAAGGCAGCGAGACTGTCTGCGGTCTCCCCTGACTGGCTGATGACGATTACCAGTGTGTGCTCGTCCATCAGTGGGTTCCGGTAGCGGAATTCCGAGGCCACTTCTACCCTCACCGGGATCTTTGCCAGGTCCTCTATGACATACTGAGCCGTCATGCCCACATGGTAGGCGGACCCACAGGCCACGATGATGATCTGCCTGGTATTAAGAATCTCCTCATCCGTCAGGGTGGTGGCGGACAGATCGATCCGATTCTCTTTGATAATGGAGTTTAAGGTATCACGGATCGCCTTGGGCTGTTCATGGATTTCCTTGATCATAAAGTGTTCGAAGCCGGCCTTCTCCGCTGCTTCTGCGTCCCACTCGATTTCCACCGGTTCTTTCTCTACCATATCTCCGTCAAGATTGTAGAAAGAAACCTGGCCGTCATAGAGCCTTCCAATCTCCAGATTTCCTATATAGTATACAGTTCTGGTATATTTCAGGATCGCCGGAACGTCGGATGCCAGGAAGCATTCTCCGTCCGCCACGCCTAAGATCATCGGACTGTCTTTTCGGGATACATAGATTTCATCCGGATAATCCTTAAACATAACCGCCAGGGCATAGGAACCCCGGATACGCACCATGGCATGGTTGATGGCATCGATAGGAGTGCCAAGGTACTTCTTATAATAATAATCGATAAGTTTCACTGCCACTTCCGTGTCAGTTTCGGAATAGAAGCGGTACCCGTTCCTCTCCAGCTTCAGTTTTAATTCCTGGTAGTTTTCGATGATGCCATTATGGACTGCAACCACATTTTTGTCATCGGTGCTGTGGGGATGTGCGTTCTCCTCGGAGGGTTCCCCGTGTGTCGCCCATCTGGTGTGGCCAATTCCGCAGCAACCCTGAATGGCTTTGCCGCCATTTGTTTTTTTGGCCAGTCCCCGCAGCCGGCCTTTTTCTTTGACAATCTCTATCTTGCCATCTCCGTTTCGGACAGCAAGTCCTGCGGAGTCATAGCCTCGATATTCTAGTTTGGACAGACCCTCCAGGAGGATGGGGGCTGCCTGCCTTTTTCCGTTAAAACCAACGATTCCACACATTATCTTTCGTCCTTTCTTCCTGAATACAGAAACATTATCCGATCCTGTAGATTAACCTGATATCTGTTTTTATCTGTGCTATTGCTCTTATCATATCATAATAATTCAGTAATCGTATAGTTCATTTTCAAGATCTGATAATATCTGAATATTCTGAATATTTTATAATGAGAAATAAATTATCAAAATTTGCTTGACAAATAATAAAAAACCGATTACAATAAATCCATAAACACGGAGAATAATAAAAATAATATATATTTCTATTTATTCTCTGATATCTCTTCAAGAGTTCATATAGATGTTGCTTTTAATTAAGGAGTTGATCTTTAAGAAGGTGATGTGATATGAAAGGCAGAGGTCCATAGTTCATGAAGAACAAATCAATAGAAAGAGAGGTTATACAGTGAAACTTCAGACATATTAAGGAATGATAATTTCAGAAATTCAAAGGAAGAGTAAGGGATTATCATAAAAAAAGGACAAAAAAAATCTATGAAAGAGAAGGTGCCAGTTAATGAAGTTGAAGGAAATTCATTAGTGGGGTCATTCGATGGAATCAGGAAATCGAATGGCCCCTTTTCGTTTGCCCAAAAATAGAAAATTGTGATATAATGTTCCAATGATATATCAGATTTCGGGAAAGATCAGGGATGAGAAGATAGATGAAAGGAAAGGTTAAAACAAAGGTATTAGATCATTCCACCACAGTAAAAAACGGGGTGCTGCGGGTGGGATTCGGAACAATAGCCATCGTGGTTGAAATCGCCTGGCTGGTGGCTGTATTTCTTGGGCTGAACCAATATTATTTCTGGGTGGAGGCAGCCACAAAAGTTTTCTCCATCGTTCTGGTACTGGCCCTCTACAGTATGAACAAAAATGCCGCCATTAAGCTTACCTGGATTCTGCTTATCCTTATTTCTCCAATCTTCGGTATCGTTCTTTATCTTCTGGTGGGTCTGTCCGGAACCACCAAGAGGATGAAACAGCGTTTTGCCCGGACAAAAGAAGAACTCCTTCCGGACCTGCTTAACTATAATACGCTGTTTAAGGAGTCTTCCATGGATGAGCTCCAGGGTGACAGTCCTTATGATGAACTTAGATTCCAGGATAAGAGGCTATCCAATATCTCCCGCTATATCTTCAGCCAGAGTGATTTTCCCATCTACCGGGCTAAGGATCTGAAGTATTACCCCACATCTTCAGAAGCCTTGCAGGCCCTAAAAGAAGACCTGAAAAGGGCAGAAAAATTCATTTTTATGGAATACCATGCCATCGATAACAAGTCCCAGTGGTGTGAAATCCAGGATATCCTGGCTCAGAAGGCAAAAGCAGGTGTGGAGATCAGGGTGGTCTATGATGATATGGGAAGTTTTGGTTTTATTAATACAGACTTCGTCCAGAGACTGGCCTATCTGGGGATTCAATGTTATGTCTTTAATCCCATGATCCCCTTTATCAATATGTTTCTAAACAACAGGGACCACAGAAAGATTACGGTAATTGACGGAAAAGTTGCTTTTTCCGGCGGTTATAACCTGGTGGATTACTATTTCACCAACACCAGGAAATACGGGGAATGGAAGGACAGCGGTATCCGGTTTACCGGTGAAGCGGTAAACAGCATGACCTATATTTTTCTGGAGATGTGGAACAGCATCCGGAGAAATCAGAATCGTGATGAGAGTGTTCATCAGTATTTTATCCATCATCCGGAAGTACCCCGGGATAAAGGAACCGGTTACATTCAGCCATACGATGACAGCCCCCTGTCACCGGAACCATTGGCCGAGAATGTCTACCTCTCCATCATTGAGCAGGCGGAAGATTATATATACATCACCACCCCCTACCTGATCATTACGGAGGAGATGAACCGCACTTTGTCCAGAGCAGCCAAAAGGGGAATTGATGTACGTATCATCACCCCTGGGAAACCGGACAAGAAAGCTGTGTACCGGGTAACCAGGTCTTACTATGCCAACCTTGTGAAAAACGGGGTTCGGATCTATGAGTATACCCCTGGCTTCTGCCATGCAAAGCAGTGGGTATCCGATGATAAGATTGGAGTCTGCGGTACGATCAACCTTGACTACAGAAGCCTGTACCACCATTTTGAGAATGCCTGTGTAATCTATGAGTGTGATGCGGTGCTTGATATAAAACGTGATTTTGAAAAGGATTTCAAATTGTGCAATGAGATTACGGAAGAATATGCCCAGGAGAGATCTGTGGTGATGCGTATCCTGGATATGATTCTGAGATTGTTTGCGCCATTGTTATAATTAATGATAAAAATACCTGTTATAAGGTTTTAAGAAGGTAATAATATATAGATTGATTTGGAAGTGATTGCAATGAATATGATTTCAATTATAGTTTCCGTCTTCAATGAAGAAGCAGTTCTGGAGTTGTTCTACCAGGCCTTTGAAGAGATGCGGGACAGGCTGACCTGGGATTACGAGTTAATCTTTGTGGATGACGGAAGCAAGGATAGAAGTTATGAGATTTTAAAAGAGTTATCCCTGCGGGATAGCAGGATAAAAGTGATACATTTCTCCAGGAATTTCGGGCACGAAGCGGCCATGATCGCGGGGATAGACTACGCCTCCGGGGACGGTGTCCTCTGTATGGATGCCGACCTGCAGCATCCTTTGGAATACATTCCTCAGATTATTGAAAAGTTTGAGCAGGGTTATGAAGTGATCAATATGGTCCG
>JBGVCE010000435.1:0-3318 GCA_045226235.1 Anaerobutyricum sp. | reverse complement strand
CGGTGGCCTGACTGGCCACCGATATCTGTTATACTAATGTTTATCTGATCATTTTGCACATTCATCAAGTAAATCATATAAGACATGGTTGTTCCCGCCTTCTGTGGCATTAACAGAAATGCTGATACAGCCCATGATAATAATCATAATGATTATTATAAATAACCTGGATATTCTCCTCATTTATAGAATTCCCCCTGATCTTTTTGATAACTATAATTAAGTTAGTTGCTCTGCGAACATCTTAATCTTCAAATAACTCCCGATAATCTGATTCACTGGCAAACAATCTGTATCTGCCATTAATAAATCCCATATACCCTTCCTGAACATAATATCCTTTCATATTACGGCACCTCCTCGATCTTACCTGAAAACATCTTCCTTACTGCATTTTTTAAGATGTACCTCACCTTAACTGATTTAAGAATACTCTATGATGTGTCTCATTTTTGAGACTTTGAGAGCGTCAAAAATAACTCCAAAAAATAAAAGGCCACCTATTTTTATAAATAGATAACCTTTTTTCATTCCATGAAATAGCATTCTGTTAACACTACATTTTTTGCAAGGCGACAATTAATGCCAACAACACGATTGCTTTAATCCCATCCAACCAGAGTTCGTCTCCTTTTAACAGACCACAGGTAGTGATATTCCCTTTCGGGCAGATACCTGAACAGCGTCCGCAGCGAATACACTCTCCGGATTTCAAAGAGTTTTCTTCCATCAGTAAGTTAACCGGGCATGCTTTTCTGCAGGCTCCGCACCGTGGCGGACATGTTTCGGATCTGCGTACCAGACGAAAGAAAGGCATGTTAGGAAGCATGGAGAAGATTGCTCCCATTGGGCAGAGAAACTGACAGAAAAACCGTTCATGAAAGACCATTCCGACAACCATGAGGCCGAGCAGAATCAGGCTCAGATGCATGCTGGAAAGCTTCGCTTCACCATTCTGGCTTCCAGACATATCTTCCTTTTCACCGCTTTCCTGCCCTTCTTTCGTCCCTTCCGGTGTTTCTTCTTCCCCTGGATCTGTTTCACCTCAGATCTATGAGTTTTCCATCCTTGTAAGTTGCAGTAACAGTAACAGAATAATTAAAAGAAAACTCTCTGTCTCATTATTATCAAGTACCTCTACCGTGGTGATTTGTCCTCCGTCTACAGTAACCTGAACTGTCATAGGACCGCCATAGCCAACACCAATACCGGAAAAAACACCATCTTTGTAATTCCCCACAACAGACGGCTTCTTCTGTGTTTCTTTTTTATTGTCTTGTTTGTCTTTCTTTGCCTTTGCCTCGACCTGAATCTCCGGCTTCTCCGGCCAGACTACATCATTCAGAGTTGGGGTTGTCAGCTGAAAACCCAGGAGGGCAGTCAAGGCTACTGCAAGAGCAGGAGAAAGCTCTATGATATTCTTTATGCTTTTTAGGTATTTTTTCATCACTCTACCAATTCGTATTTCAAATCTGTTGAAAATATCTCCTTAAGACCGGATGTTACAAAGATCCTGCCTTCCCGGTCCACGAAGATCGCATCGAAATCGTCCTGATGCTTCCGCCAATATTCCAGACTTTTATCCAGACCCATCACAAAAAGGGATGTGGACAGGCAGTCTGCCAGGCATCCGTCATCACTGACGATGGTAACACTGATCAATCCCTGGTCTGCCGGGTATCCTGTGGAAGGATCAAGGATATGATGATATATCTTACCATCTTTCTCAAAATATCTCTCGTATCCTCCGGAAGTGATGGCAGCCTTGTCCTCCAGCTCCAGAACCCCCACATAGTCCGATGTGGACAGCTGTCCCGCAGCAGGGTCCGGATTCTCCACACCAACACGCCAATTGCTGCCGTCTGGTTTTCTGTGATAGGCCTGAACATTTCCTCCAAGAGAAACCAGACCGGATGTGATATCATATTTGTCGAAAATCTCCATGATATGGGCGGAAGTGTAACCTTTTGCGATGCCTCCCAAGTCGATCCGGACTCCTTCAGGTAAGGTCAGGTTACCGGTATCAGGATCGTATACCAGGGAACCGGCATCAACCTTTTTCAAAAGCTGCCGGATTTTTTCCGGCGAAGGTACACTATATTCCTGCGTTGTGAAGCCCCACTCCTCCATTAATGGATATATGGTTATATCAAAAGCACCATCTGTCTCCTCATAGACAGATAAGGCTTTATCAATCAGATCCCCTGTTTCCGGAGATACTTTCAGGAATCCTTCTGTATTAATCCGGGCAATTTCACTATCGTCTTTTCCCACACTCCAAAGGGCATCCAGGCGCTCAATCTCTGCCACCGCTTCCGATACTGCCTCTGCTGACCGGGATCCATAGGCCGTCACGGTCATATAGGTATCCATGGCGAATACTTCCTGTGACGATTCTTTAAGATTCTCCTTGCCACAACCACTTAGGGACAGGACCAACAGAATGATCAATAGCAGGCATTTTTTATATAGCTGTTTTCTATAGTGATTCTTTCGCAATTTATATACATGATTCAGAAACATGTAGTGCTCTCCTTTTTCTCTCAGACCTTCCCAGTCCTGCTGTATCAAGGTGCGGAAAGGGTTATTTCTTCTGAGCACTATTTTATCTTCTGTTCCATCAAATGAAAAGTATTATTTTACTGTTACTTTTTTGCCGGCGTTTTTCTTGGTGAAGATCTTCTTATACTTCTTCACGTAAGTATTGTTGGCTTTCTTGTTACCGACTTTAACGGAGACTGTCTTAACTTTTGATCCTTTCAGGCTGTTCTTCACTGTCTTCTTTGTCAGTTTTCCGGTCCTGACCGTAATCTTCACCGCCTTGGATTGAGCAAATGCTTTGGCCCCAATCTGGGTTACCGTATAACTCTTACCATCTTTCAGTTTTACAGAAGCAGGCACTGTTATGTTCCTGGCATTTTTGGCTTTCGTAAATGTAACTGTACCTGCTGTTTTAGCAGATGCAGCCTTTGTCACCTTATAAGTCTGACCGGAAACTACATAGCTGTCTCCTTTTTTGACTTTTCTGGCTTCGGCAGCTCTTCTGGCAGCTTCAGCAGCCTTCTTTGCCTCTTCTTCTGCCTTTTTCTTATCAGCTTCTTCCTGCGCTTTCTGAGTGTCCGCTGCAGTTTGGTTTTCCTCGGCAGTATATACTTTAACCTCTGCCTCTAATACATCGTATCCTTCCGCATAAATTTTAATGGTATACGTTCCAGCTTTCAGCTCATTTTTCTCATCAAAGAATGCTGCATAACGGGTTACAGTAGCTGCATTAGATGCAGTGCTGGTTCCATTATTCAGGGCTATCTGGATCTTATT
>JBGVCE010000434.1:0-2253 GCA_045226235.1 Anaerobutyricum sp. | reverse complement strand
CGGCATTATGTAGAGTGTTTGATAATGGTGAGTCTTTCACAAAAAACCAGCATTCAAGCATCATAACATGAAAAAGACTCACCATTTAATCCTTTGATAGAGTATCCTCTTTATACCATTTGGTAGAAAGGAGGATGTTAATGAAAACATACAAACGTGAATGCATCCAGGAAATTGTGGACCATCTATTATCAGAGCTCGAAAAGGAGGGATTATCGGAACAGACTGTAAAGGGTTATAAATGCGGTTTTTCCTTGTTTCAAAAGTATATCGACAGTACTCATGTCGATGTAATTGACGAAAATGTATGTCTTGATTATATCGAGACCAAAACCGGAAAAAGGCTGGCGGGTCTTCATGAAACAACTGGTGATCCGAGCATATCGAGGCGTATCAGGCCTTTATTTCTGCTCCTAAATCATGAAGATGACGGTTTTTCCTGTCACACTTCTCATAGGACTACTCCTCTTTTTGTTTGCCCTGAAGGTTGGTCGGACGAATATAATGGGTATCTTTCAAGTCTTATGGAAAGAAATCTTAGCAGAACCACCATTAACGATAGAAAAAAGGTAGTAAAAGATTTTATCCTATATCTTTCCGGTAAAGGATTGGAACATTCAGATCTGATTGGACCGGAACATGTAGATTCTTACTTGCTGCAATTCAAAGATAATTCGATAAAATACCGTGCGGCAATCGTATGCGTTATCAAGGATTATCTTGGCTATCTATATGAGCATGAATTCAGTACTACTGATCTCAGATGCTGCATTCCAAAGTTAAGCGTTCCGCGAAGCACCGGCAAACAGCACCTTTGGACAAAAGAAGAGCTTCAGAGAATGTTAAAGGCGGTTGATCGTGAAGACCCGACAGGGAAACGGGATTATGCGATACTCGTACTAACTATTCACACAGGTCTGCGCTCATGCGACGTAAGATGTCTCCGACACAAGGATATTGACTGGGGAAAGAAAACCATGCATATCATCCAGGGGAAGACTGGGGAGCCTGTTGATCTTCCGTTATCCGACACGGCAGGATGGGCTATTATTGATTACCTGAAGAATGGCCGTCCAAAGACAAGCTCGGACAGGATTTTTGTCAGACACAGTTCACCACACGGACCGCTGGGGAGCACCGCAACCATGGACACTGTGTTAACAAAATACATCCTGAAAGCAGGTATTATAGTCAAAAGCGGTGAGCATTACGGAATGCATTCGCTGAGAAAGACTCTCGCAACAAATATGCTTGTTTCAGGTACGGCTCTTCCGGTCATTACCCAGACATTGGGGCATCAAGATCCGA
This sequence comes from Anaerobutyricum sp., assembly GCA_045226235.1. GTDB lineage: Bacteria > Bacillota > Clostridia > Lachnospirales > Lachnospiraceae > Anaerobutyricum. Next base: position 945 of record JBGVCE010000434.1, on the reverse strand, counting down.
AATCTACAGAGCTTTATCTTAGCACCGACATACAGGGCCTTAAGCAGTGCGCTTTAGATCCGGATGAAGAGTATGGGGAGGCTTCTGTATGAAGGGTTACGAATGGAAAAGTGCGTTGGCGCCAATGATCAAGAAGTACCTTGACATGAAGCATGTGGCCGGGTTCAAATACGCCGGACAGGAAAGATGTCTCCAGCATTTTGATCATTATTACTATTACAGCGGGTATGAGGCTGTTTCATTTACAAAGGACTCTATTATGCCATTCCTGTATAGACAGGATGAGTCAATGTCTTCTTGGTGTATGAAGGAAACTTTGATAATCGATTTCGCTCGTTTTTTAAATGATCGTGGATATAAAGCATATATTCCCGTCCAGAAACATGAATGGAAGAGAACTTCGTATATCCCCCATATTTATACCCGTGACGAACGGATACGTTTTCTGCAGGCTGTAGACACATATCCTGCGGGGCATGGATTATACAGGGATGTTACTGATCCGGTATTGTTCCGTCTTCTGATAGGTACGGGCTGCAGGCTGTCAGAAGTATTGCATCTGCGGAAAGCTGATTATCAACGTGAAACAGGTACTATTACCATCCGTCAGTCTAAAAACGGAACCAGCCGCACTGTGCCGCTCTGCGAATCCCTTCAGAGCAGGATGTGCCAATATATTGATCTTGTTCATAAGGAAGATGAAAACTGTTTTCTGTTCCCAGGAGGAAAAGAGGGGCAGCCGTTGGACATGAGCACGGTATACCGTCGTTTCAGGGACTATCTGTTGATGGCAGACATTCCCCATACTGCAAGCGGCCCTAGGATTCATGACTGGAGGCATACTGCGGCGGTGGAAAATCTGCGCAGATGGTCAGAACAGGGAAAAGACCTGACAATACTTCTGCCGTATCTCTCCGCTTTTCTTGGGCATACAGATTTCAGGGC
>JBGVCE010000433.1:0-2557 GCA_045226235.1 Anaerobutyricum sp. | reverse complement strand
ATAAAATGGGATATAATGAGGCTAGATTCTATGTGAAGAGAGCATGATCAGACCAGCCGGAGGTGTATAATGAAGCGAATCATAGTTGGAGGAGGATGTATATTAATGATGATGCTCCTGTCCGGATGCGGCAAAACCAAGGTCAGTAATAATCCGGAAGATCTTATCATACAATCCATGAAAGAGAAATATAACATTACCATTGATGTGAATCAGATCGAGGAAAAAACCGGGATGCAGGCATTTCAGGAGAAATCCTATGAGGCAACCGTTACTCCGGAGAATAGCGGGGAATCTTTTCATGTTTATCTCGGTAAGAAGAGTAAAACTGTGGCGGATGATTATCCCATGTTGCTCTATGATAATCTGATCAGAGCGTATGCAGAGGAAGAGATTGGTCATTTTCAGAATCTGAATATCATATCCTATGACATTCTTTACCGGCCTTCAGAAAAAAAATGGACGCCTGAGGAAGGTCAGGATATGTTCACCTACCTCTCCGAGAGCGATACAGAGATTGAATTTGTTATAAAAATGGATTCTGAGAATGTACAGACTGCCGCAGATATCTACACATTTGCAAAGAGCTTAGAAGAAAAGGGAATCCAGTTTACTCTTAAGGTTGAAAAAAGCGATGATACCGTTTTCATCTCATCGAACCGAAGTTCCGGATTAAAATCGAAAGAGAGAATCATCAGTATGTTGACAGGTCAGTAACCCGTCAGCTATTTCTGACATACTAATAATAGATTACTAATACATGCGAGGAGATAGTCAATGGCAACAAGCGGAATGGTAGAATATTTGAGCAATTCAAATGAAGCGTTAAACGCATCAAATTATAACGAGATTGACGCACTTGTGTTTGCTGAACTTAGTTATTTTCGCTTTGAAGATATGGGTGTAAAACCGTCGGATAGCTACAGCATCTCAGAATATGCGAATATGGTATTAAAAAACCAGAAGAATATATCTGATGATCAGAGACAGTTTCTGACAGAGCTCCAGCAGAGCGAACGTTATCATAACTGTACCATAAAAAATATGCAGGCGGAGAATGTGGAATCCCAGTGGGCTGCCGTTACGGTTGACTTCAATGACGGGTCCAACTCCTCAACCATAGCCATGCGCGGTACGGATGGGACCTATAATGGCTGGCATGAAGATTTTGAGCTGTTATACGACAAGGACGGGACCAGGGCCCAGCAGTTATCCAGAGATTATCTAAACAACTGTGATTCGGAGCATATTTATATGACCGGGCATTCCAAAGGTGGAAATGACTGTACCTCCGCCTATATCATGTCTGACAAAGATGTGCGGGACCGGGTGGAGCACATCCATAATTATGACGGTCCCGGTGTGCATGATAAATTCCGGGATGATCATCTTGATGCCTACAATGAATTAGATGGCAAAGTGGATAACTATTATCCCAAAGATTCCATCATCGGGCTTCTGCTGAATAATAATCCCGGAAATAATCATTATGTGGATGCTGACGTCAGGCCAACCTATGCGGATAAAGGAATCTTCGGAGAACATGACCCCTTTGCATTTGGTATCGATGGGAAAGAATTTAAACCCGGTGATCAGTCTTACATATCCAAGGTTGTGGATGAGGTGCTGGATAAGTCCGTGGATGATCTGACTTATGAAGAGCGTGTGAATCTGGTCAGATTCCTGGATAAATACGGCATCTTTAATATGATTGCAGGGGAGGATACACCATTTTCCAATACTGATGAAGCCACCAGGAAGGCCCTGGATGAACTAGACATCTATAACATAGTACCTGACAAATGGGAAGAAGGTCTGAGCAAAGTAATCGTCCCTATTGTTAATGTTATCATTGGGGTTGAGATATTCCGCAATATGTCTCCGGAAGAAAGAGAGGCCGCCTTAAATGCGATCCGGTCGATCATAACTCACACAGCTGAAAAAATCGGGGAGGATATCTCCAAAGAGATTGAAAAGATTAAGGATCGTATCGTCAATAAATATGAAGAATTCGCTGACTGGCTTAGCGATAAATATAATAAAACCAAGGAAACCATCCGCGATATCAATAGAGGTATCAAGAAAAAGATCAATGAGGTTCAGGAAAAATGGAATGATTTTAAAGATTATATCAAAGGAAAGATTTCTCCTTCCTCTTCAGGCAAAGGTGGATCGGTTTCCGGTATCTTTACCATCAGCCCACCCAGGATGTATCAGCTTCAGGAGCAGATTATGACCATATCCGAGCAGCTGGAAGGTTATGAGAATGAACTGGATTCCATACTGGCCGGGTTGCCTGCTATCGGCCTCCCTGCGGTGATGATCAAGAAGATAAAAGATGGTACCGATAATTTCTTCTCTGTCAGTCTTCAGAGCAAATGCAAGAAATATGGAAAGAAGCTGGAAGAGATCATACGTCAGTATGAACGAACGGAGAAAGAGATTACCAGGTTGCTGAAAAAATAGAATAAGTATATCATAAAAAATCGCCCATTCATCCAAGAGTGGGCGATTCGTCTTGTCATCTTTATTTAAAAATTCTTTGTTCTGCCAGTTT
>JBGVCE010000432.1:0-18320 GCA_045226235.1 Anaerobutyricum sp. | reverse complement strand
GATAAAAAAGAACTGGGAGAACCGGACCTGATCCTTCTGCCCGGAACCAAGAACACCATGGCAGATATGGAGTGGCTCATAGAAAATGGACTGGAGGCCGCCATCATCCGTCAGGCACGTAGGTGCCGTATCATCGGAATCTGTGGAGGATTCCAGCTTCTGGGCAGGGAACTGCATGACCCGGAGGGTGTGGAACATGGAGGAGACATGAGGGGACTTGGCCTTCTGGATCTGGCCACAACCTTCCAGGGGGATAAGACCAGAACCCGCATCCAGGGAACCTTCTCGGAGGATCACAATCTCTACCATCTGGAGAACCGCAATGTAGAAGGCTACGAGATCCATATGGGTACCACGGAAAATCTGGGGGATGCAGTGCCCATCCTCACCCTGGAAGACGGCAGAACAGATGCATACATGACGCCTGACGGGCGGATCTGGGGTAGCTATCTCCACGGAATCTTTGATAACGAGGAGCTGGTTTTCGGCCTGGTGCATGAGATTATGAAGGAAAAGGGCATTGATCCGGAAGCGGACGAGCTAAGCATCGCTGAATACAAAGAGATCCAGTATGACAAACTGGCGGACCTGATAAGAAACAATCTGGATATGGACAGGATCTACCGGATCTTATTTGGAGATACCACATCTGACCCGGCGGATAGCTGTGATCCCCGGGAAAATGAAGAAGAGGAAGGCCCCATCGGCTGCGGAGGCCTGAGGGACGACACTTCGGGTGTGGGACTGATTCACCTTTACTGCGGAGACGGGAAAGGTAAGACGACCTGTGTTATGGGTCTGACTACCCGGGCCTGCGGCAGCGGCAGGAAGGTACTTCTCCACCAGTTTCTGAAGGACAATCATTCCAGCGAGAGAAAGATTATTGACCACCTGCCCGGGGTGACGGTAATCCCAAGTATTACCCTGGAGAAGTGGACCTTCGCCATGAACCAGGAAGAGCTGGATGATCTCCGCCGGAGAAATGATGAGATGATGGACCGCCTCTTCCGGCTGGCAGAGGATTATGATATGCTGGTCATGGATGAAAGCCTTTATGCCATAGATAAAAACCTGCTCTCCGAGGACAGAATGATAAGGCATCTGGAGGAGAAGCCGGAGGGCCTGGAGGTAGTATTAAGCGGAAGGAACCCTTCTCAGCGTATGATTGATCACGCGGATTACGTTTCTGAAATCTGTAAGAGAAAACACCCCTTCGACAGGGGAATCTCCGCCCGGAAAGGAATAGAGAAGTAGAGTATGGCAAGATTTCCATTATTTATCGATATATCTTCTATGACATGTCTGGTTTTCGGCGGAGGGAAAGTGGCTTTTAGGAAGATAGAGACCCTGCTAAAATATGATGCCCGGATTCAGGTGGTTTCCGCTGCGGTGGATCCGCGGATTGTCGGGCTCCTGCCCGCTGACCGGATTCACTTGCTGGACATTAGGGTTCCCGGGGAAGAAATGCAGAAGACCGGATATTCCGAAAAAATGCAGGGGGAGAATTCGCCTGAATACTGGCTGGAGAGCGCGGACCTGGTAATCGCCTCCACCAATGACCGGGTAGTAAATCACTATATTGCCATCCTGTGTAAAGAACGCGGCATCCCGGTTAATGTTATTGATGCTCCCGAGGAGTGCAGCTTTCTCTTCCCCTCCATCGTAAAGAAGGGGGAAATCAGCATCGGGATCAATACGGACGGCCAGAGTCCCATCGTTTCCAAGAAAGTGAGGCAGGAGATTGAGAAGGCTGTTCCGGATTACTATGGAGAGATTTCTTCCCAGCTGGGCCATGTGAAAGATCATGTAAAAGAAACATTTCCGGAGGAGAGCCATAGGAGGGCTGTTCTCAAAGAAGTAGCCGAGAAAGCTTTTTTCCGGAAAGGACCTCTGACAGAGGAGGAGCTGGAGGAAATCTACAGGAAAATAGCTGAATGATACAAAAATAATAAGAATGGGAAGTAGTGTAGTTTTATGGTACAATATGTGGAAGATCAACTGGATATAGATACCTACCTGGAACTGAGGAAAGCGGTTGGATTCAGACCTCTGACCCGGGACCAGGCAAGAAAAGCCCTGAATAACAGCCTTTATATCCTCACGGCATTTCAAAATGGAAGAGCGGTGGGTATGGGGCGCATCGTGGGAGACGGGGCTGTGATCTGCTATGTGCAGGACCTGATCATCCGCCCGGAGGTACAGGGACAGGGAATCGGAGGGACCATCCTTCAGAACCTGAAGGATTTTGTCCTGAGGCTGGGATACCCCGGCACCACCATGATGCTTTGTCTCATGTGTGCCAAAGGGAGAGAGGAATTTTATAAAAAGTATGGGTTCATTGCAAGACCGACGGAAGATCTTGGTCCTGGAATGATTACATATCTGGATTTGTGAAGGAGGAGAGAAATATGTTTCGAAGGAGAAGATTAAGATCCAGTGAGTACATGCGGGCTTTGGTCCGCGAGACTTCTGTAGGCGTGGATGATCTGATCTACCCGATTTTTGTGGTGGAGGGAGAGAATCAGAAGAATCCCATCGGTTCCATGCCGGGAATCTACCAGTACAGTATTGACCGGATCGACGAAGAACTTGACCGGATCCGGGAAGCAGGGGTAAAGGGAATCCTGATCTTCGGCATACCGGCCCACAAAGATGAGGTTGGCTCGGAAGCCTACAATGAACATGGGGTTATCCAGGAAGCCATCCGCCATATCAAGAAGGCCTTCCCTGAACTTATTGTTATCGCTGATATCTGTCTGTGTGAGTACACCTCCCATGGCCATTGTGGTGTAATCAAAGACGGGGAAATCTTAAATGATGAAACCCTCCCGCTTCTTGCCAAAACTGCTGTTACCTGTGCTCAGGCAGGAGCGGACATGGTAGCTCCATCCAACATGATGGACGGCCATGTGGCAGCCATCCGGGAAGCATTGGACGAAGCAGATCTTAAGACGGTGCCTATCATGTCCTACACAGCCAAGATGGCTTCCGGATACTACGGACCTTTCAGGGACGCAGCCCATTCTGCTCCCGGTTTCGGCGACAGAAAAACCTATCAGATGGATTACCATAACCCAAGGGAAGCCCTCCGGGATATGTGGGATGACATCAATGAAGGCGCTGATATCCTGATTATCAAACCGGGTCTTGCCTACATGGATATCCTTAAGATGGCATCCCAGGAGACGGATATGCCTCTGGCTGTTTACAATGTAAGCGGGGAGTACTCCATGGTGAAGGCAGCTGCCGCCAACGGCTGGATTGATGAGAAGAGGATCGTCATGGAAAACATGATCGGATTCAAGCGCGCCGGCGCGCAGATGATCATCACTTATCATGCCCTGGATGTCGCAAAATGGATTAAGGAAGGTTATTAATAAGAGTTGACGCAAGACACCCTGTCATTTATAATTTTATGACAGGGTGTTTTCCTGTTATATGGACTATTGTGCATTGATATAGTTGGGGTATAGATATGACAAAATTATTCGTTAAAAAACCATTTCTGACATTCGTTACGGTAATCATCGTAATAACCATTGGTTTTGTCAGTCTGTCAAATATGCAGACCAACCTTTTGCCTGATATGGAACTCCCCTATCTGGCTGTGATTGTGACTGATCCTGGCGCTTCCCCGGAGGAAGTGGAGATTGAAGTAGTCAAGCCCACTGAGTCGGCTCTGGGTGTGATCAGCGGTGTGGAGAATGTAATCAGTACATCCTCAAACAATTACGGTCTGGTCATGCTGGAATTCGTGGAGGATATCGATCTGGATTCCGCCCTGGTCAGGGTTTCCCAGGCAGTAAACTCCATCGATTATCCGGATGGATGCGGCACCCCCAACATCCTGGAGATCAGCATGGACATGATGGCCACCATCTATGCCAATGTAAATTATACCGATAAAGACCTTAAAGAACTTACCTCATTTTCCGAGAATTATGTGCAGCCCTACCTGGAGAGGCAGGACGGGGTGGCCAGTGTCTCTGCCACCGGCGGCATCGTCAGCACGGTGGAGATCCGTCTGAATAAGGATAAGGTCAAAAAGATAAACAAAAAACTGGAAGAGTACGTGGAAGATAAGATGGAGGATGCCCAGGAGGAGATCGACGAGGGCATGGACAAGATCAACGATGGAAAGGCCACCTTGAATTCCCAGAAAAAGAAGCTGGAAAAACAGCAGACCTCCACCAACAAAAAGCTGGCCAAGGCCAACACGGCATTGACCAAAGCCCAGTCCAACAAGGCGGCCTACGAGGCGAATCTGAACACTCTTAAGACCAGCCAGGCTGCTCTTTCCGCGGAGAAGAAGGCCTACACCGACGCCAAAGTCCAGGAGAATTACCAGACATTGAACGATATGTTCTCTGGCTTTAAAGACAGCATGGGAGAATATGCCGCCGCTTCCGGGATAGAGATTCCGGATAGCGTGAAGGATTGTGTGGATAACCCGGATAAGTTTAATGCTTTTGCCGGATGGATGAAGGAGTTAGGGTATGGAGACCAGATATCCAGCCTGTCCGTGGATTCCATGAAAGAGCTTTATCAGGCTGTGGAAGTAAGACTTCCCGAGATTGATACGGAACTGAATAACCTGAAGACAGAGATCGCCGCAGCCCAGGCTATGGTGGATCAGATTAATAAAAAACTGAAAGATCTTGATAAGATGCAGGAAGCAGCCATCGCCGGAGGCTATCAGGCTGCCGCAGGGTTCGGGGCAGGCCAGGCGCAGATTTCCGCTGCCCAGTCCCAGCTTGAGAGCACGAAAGATCAGCTGGAGTCCGCCCAGGACCAGCTGGATGACTCCAGGGAAGAAGCCCTGTCTAATGCGAACATCAATTCTCTTCTGACACTGGACACTTTGTCAAACCTGATCTATGCCCAGAATTTCGCCATGCCTGCCGGTTATATCGATGACAAGAAGGATAACCAGTGGCTGGTGGAGGTAGGCGAGGAATACGATGATGTGGAGACCCTGGAGAAAATGGTTCTCACCAGGATTGACGGGGTGGGTACCATCACCATCTCTGATGTGGCGGATGTGGTTACCATCGATAATGCAGGGGACAGGTACTCCAAGGTTAACGGGGAGGACGCCCTGATGCTGTCCATCTTTAAAGCATCCACCGCCAGCACCGGTGCTGTCTCCAAAGAGATCCGCCAGGCCTTCACAGAGCTGGAAGAAAAATATGAAGGATTATCCTTCACGATCATGATGAACCAGGGCGATTATATCGACCGGGTATTAAGCAGTGTATTAAGCAGTATTCTTCTGGGAGCTTCCCTGGCTATCCTGGTTCTGGCCTTGTTCCTGCGGGATGTCCGGCCTACGGTTGTGGTGGCATTCAGCATACCTTTCAGTGTACTCTTTGCCATCATTCTGATGTATTTTTCGAAAATCACCATCAATGTAATGTCCCTGGGTGGATTATGCCTTGGAATCGGTATGTTGGTGGATAACTCCATCGTGGTGATGGAGAACATATATCGTCTGAGAAACAAGGGTTATACCGCGCCTCAGGCAGCGGTATACGGAGCCAGACAGGTGGTTGGACCCATCGTCGCATCCACCATCACCACTGTCTGTGTATTTTTACCTATGGTTTATACCACGGGAATCGTCAGTCAGCTGCTGATTCCCTTTGCATTTACCATCTCCTTTGCCCTGGCGGCATCCCTTCTGGTTGCGGTTACGGTAGTGCCCTCCCTTGGCGCGGTGCTGCTTCGCAAGCCTAAGGAGAAGAAATCGGCCCTTTACCAGAAGATACTGGATCTCTACGGGAAGGTACTTGAATTCTGCCTTAGGATAAAAATCGTGCCCCTTTTGATTGCAATCCTTCTCTTTGCCTTCTTTGCATGGAGACTGTCCAGCACAGGGCTGGTGCTCCTTGATGACATGGAGAGCAATCAGATTACGGGCAACCTGGCTATGGGAGAGAAAAAGGATAAAGAAACCTGCTTTGCCACAGCTGACGAAGTGATGAGAAGAATCCAGGAGGTAGAAGGGGTATCCAAGGTTAGCATCATGGATGGCAGTTCCGGACTTCTGACTGGCCTGACAGGATCCGCATCCTCTGATTCCTACAAATCATTTACTATCTATGTCATCACGGATGAGGATATCAAGACTACGGGAGAATTTCGCCGGATCATCAAAGACATCCAGAATGTTACATCGGATATCGACTGTGAGGAATTCACGGTAGCCTCCTCCGCGGTAGGAACCATGGGTAATATCATGAGTCAGGGCATGGAAATCAGGATCACCGGGCCTGATCAGGACCAGCTCATCAGTATCAGCGATGATATCATGAAGATGATGGAGTCCGTGAAAGGGTTCGAGAATATCAGCAATAATATCGATGAGAAGAACCGGCAGATACATCTTACTTTAAGGAAAAATAAATTAGCCAAACATAATCTGACCGTGGCTCAGGTATACCAGCAGATCAGCGAGAAGATCACATCGGATAAGACAGCCATCACCTTAAGTTATGACGACGGGGATGTGGATGTCAATATCGTCAAGGATGACAGGGAGCTGCTGCGCTACGAGAATCTTATGGATATGAAGATCAAAGCCACAGAGACTGATGAAGACGGGAAGAGCGTGGAGAAGGAATACAAACTCTCTACATTTGCCAAGAGTAAGGATGGCTATACCATGGATAACATCACCAGGGAAAACCAGGTACGCTATCTTAGTGTTACTGCAGAGACTGCCGATAACGCCAACACGACGCTCCTGTCCAGAGAGCTTCAGAAGCAGATTGACCAGTACCATATTCCGGAAGGCTATACGGTGGAGATCTCCGGTGAGACGGAGCAGGTTATGGATATGATTACCCAGATGATTAAAGCCCTGGCCCTGGGCCTGCTTCTGATCTACCTGGTTATGGTGGCTCAGTTCCAGAGCCTCCTGTCTCCCTTTATCATCCTATTCACCGTACCCCTGGCTTTTACCGGTGGTATGATCGGTCTGATGATATTCGATTCTTCCATCTCCGCCATATCCATGATGGGATTCATGATCCTTATGGGCACGGTGGTGAATAACGGAATCGTCTTCGTGGATTACGTTAACCAGCTCAGAATCAAAAATGTGGAGAAGAGGACGGCCTTGATCGTTACCGGCAAAACCCGTATGCGGCCTATTATCATGACGGCCCTCACCACGATCCTCTCCATGAGTGTCATGGTGGCTTCCAATGATGCCGGAAATGCCATGCAGAAGGGCATGGCCATCGTCGTCTGCTTCGGGTTGATCTATTCCACCTTTATGACCTTGTTCATCGTTCCGGTGATGTACGATATCTTTTACCGTAAAAAGCCTCTTGTCATCGATGTGGACGAAGAGATTGAAAATATCCCCGATGAGACGGAGGATCTGCTGGCGGAATACGGTTATCAGCTGACAGAGGAAAACCCGGTATCAGGTGAGACTGTTTAGGGAGAAATAATTAAGAATTTCGACAATATCTTGAAATTATCTTTATGTTTACAGTATCGTTATTTATGGTATACTGAATGCGTCCAAATAGATTGATGAATTTGTATTATTACAACAGTAAGGAGGGATGGTTTTGGTAGCAATGTACTGGCTCATCGCAGCCGCAGTCTTTATCGGTCTTGAGATCCTGACCATGGGTCTGACCACCATATGGTTTGCAGGTGGCGCCTTGGTTGCAGCCATAGCAGCATTTCTTCGGTTCGCCTTGCCGGCACAGATTGCGGTATTCGTGGTTGTGTCTCTGGTATTGCTTTTGATTACCAGGCCAATCGCAACCCGCTACATCAATGAGAAGGCAATCCGGACCAACGTGGATAGTCTGATCGGACAAAATTGTCTGGTGACACAGACGATTGACAATTTAAGAGCAAGCGGGCAGGTGACGGTGAAAGGACAAGCCTGGTCCGCGAAAAGCTGGAAGGAGGATGTCATCATTCCGGCCAACTCCATAGTAAAGATCGAGAAGGTCTCCGGGGTGAAACTGATCGTGAGTATCGTGTCGGTACCAGAGCAGGTATCGGTTGAACAGGATTGAGTTTCCCGAAGAATCCAGCTATAGTAAGATAGACAGGAGGAAAATAAATGAGAATATTAAGTTTGGTTTTGATTATTTTACTGATAATCATCGTGCTCTATGTGGCACTTTCCTGTGTGCGCATCGTACCCCAGGCTCACGCATACGTTATCGAGAGACTGGGTGCCTACAACGGGACATGGTCCGTGGGCCTTCATTTTAAGGTGCCTTTTATCGACCGGGTGGCAAAGAGAGTTCTCCTTAAAGAACAGGTCGTGGATTTTGCACCTCAGCCTGTAATCACCAAGGATAACGTTACCATGCGGATTGATACGGTAGTCTATTATCAGATTACGGATCCCAAGCTTTACGCCTACGGTGTGGATAACCCGATTATGGCTATCGAGAATCTGACAGCCACCACTCTTCGTAATATCATCGGTGATCTGGAACTGGATGCAACTCTGACATCCCGTGAGACCATCAATACCAAGATGAGGGCAACACTGGACGTTGCCACAGACCCATGGGGCATCAAGGTTAACCGTGTGGAGCTGAAGAACATCATCCCGCCTATGGAGATCCAGAATGCCATGGAGAAACAGATGAAGGCAGAGCGTGAACGTCGTGAAGCCATTCTCCGTGCCGAAGGTGAGAAGAAATCCGCAGTCCTCCGCGCCGAGGGTCATAAGGAATCGACCATCCTGGAAGCCGAGGCTGAAAAAGCAGCTGCCATCCTGAAGGCAGAGGCTCATAAGGAAGCCATGATCCGCGAGGCGGAAGGTCAGGCAGAGGCCATCCTCAAGGTTCAGCAGGCAACTGCAGACGGTCTTACCGCCATCAAGAATGCCAAGGCAGATGACGCAGTGATCAAGCTGAAATCCCTGGAAGCATTTGCAACTGTGGCAGACGGCAAGGCAACCAAGATTATTATCCCTTCTGAGATCCAGAACATGGCCGGTGTGCTGGCCTCCTTAAAAGAGACTGCCATAAGTGATGATATCCCGGCTGCAGCCGATATTAAAAATGTATAATAGCGTACCATTATATATGATACATTAAAAAGTACAACAGTTACTCGCATATTACAGGATTGCCTCACAGTTTATCGCTGAAATTGTGGAGCAATCCTCTTTTTTTACAGGTAGAAAACATTGATTATAATTCTTTTTTGTTTAAAGATACTGATATATTACTGGAGAACCGGGCGTCTGGATATGATGATCGTCTACGAAGTTCCCCTGCTTACTTTATTGTTTCTGACCACTCTATGGTGCTTCTGCAGAGGGCGGAAGAAGGGCGGAGAAGCAATCTTTATCCTTCTTTACAGCCTGGTTACCCTTATCATGCTGGCCGATGCTGCCTACAGCAGCTACTTTGGCAGGTACATTTCGATAAACCAGATCTATCAGCTGTCCAGTCTTTCTGAAATCGCCGGTGACGGCAATGTACTGGGCGCTGCAGTAAGCCCTTTAAGCTTTTTGACTCTGCTGGATTATCCTTTCGTTATCTGGTGGTTCCACCGTGTGAATAAAATGGAAATGGGACCGGAAGACCGTGTCTGGAATCGTATCATCGGGAAGGGAAAGCGAAACTGGCAGAAGAGGCTTAGCGGTCATCTGCCATTGGTCAAAAGACTGCTGCATCTGGCATTATATGCGGTGACTCTGCTCTGCTTCATCTATTACGGATGGAATGTGACCAACGAACGTTATGTGCAGAAAGTGAACCACATCGAATTTTTTACTTATCATACCAATGACCTCATCGTGAATGTGGGGGGCAGGATTGCCCGGAGGAATGTGGATGAGGAGGAAATCCTCAGGCAGATGGAGGCCATCGTTCCCAAATCGGAAGGCAATCTATACTCCGGGGTGGCCAAGGGCAGGAACCTTATCCTGATTCAGGTGGAATCCCTGAATGATTTTGTCATCGGTGCCGATTATCAGGGGCAGGAACTTACCCCGGTTCTGAATCAGATGATCCAGGAGGATTCCTTTTATTTTGACAGGTTCTATTCCACCACCGGGGTGGGTAATACCTGCGATGCCGAATTCGTAACCATGAACAGCCTCTATGCCAACGATGAGAGAGAATGCTACAGAATGTATGTGGATAACACCTACAACGGACTTCCCTGGATGCTGAGGCAGGAGGGGTACTCTGCCATGGCCTTTCACGGCTATGTGAAAACCTTCTGGAACCGGGAGGAAGCTTACAAAAATCAGGGAATCGAGCATTATTATTCTCAGGAAGAACTGGAGATGACCCAGAAATCAGGATTTGGGCTGACGGACAAGGAAATGTTCCGCCAGGCGGTGGATATCCTGAAAACAAAACAGGAACCCTTCTTCAGTTTTATGATCACCCTGACCAACCATATCCCCTACGATATGCCCCAGAGCCTGGCTACCCTGGACCTGGCTTTGGAGGATGAGAAGACCATGTTCGGGCGGTATCTCCAGACGGTCCATTACACCGATGAAGCCATCGGAGACCTGCTTGGCTACCTGAAGGAGGCAGGCCTGTACGATAATTCCATGATCGTAATCTACGGGGATCATCAGGGCCTTAACAAGGAAACCCTTGAAGTGAGCCTAAGCATGATGGATTATCTGGGAAAAGAATATGATTTCGATGAGATGCTGAAGATCCCCCTGATCATACATATCCCGGGACTGGGAGAACATAAAGTGATCACTACGGTGGGGGGACAGATCGATACCGCCCCGACCATCGCCAATCTCATGGATCTGGACTTCCGTCAGCCCTACCAGTTCGGCCATGACCTTCTAAACACCAAAGAAGGTTTTCTCGCCCAGATTTCCTACATCGGAAAGGGATCCTACATCGATGGGAACAATGATATGATCTTTGCCATCGGCAAAGATGGAACCGTGGAAGAGGGATATGCTCTTCACATACCTGACGGAGGATTCATGAACGTTAACACGGATCTGTGCCGGGAAAACAGTGACCGGGCGCTGGCCCTGCTGGAATTGAGCAAGGAAGTTCTGGATCATAACCTGATTGCCAATTATGTTACCCACTGATCTCATCATATGTATTGTGCTTGACAGATTTGTGGAAATTTGTTATTTCTTTAAAGACAGGTAAAATGGATATAAAAGAATCGGAAGGAGAGGACAGATGGATTTAAAAGGACGTAGTTTTTTGACCTTACTAGATTTCAACAAGGAAGAGATCCGCTATATGCTTGATCTTGCCCATGAACTGAAGGCAAAGAAGAAAAGGGGAGAACTTGGGGAAGAATTAAAAGGCAAGAATATTGTCCTGATTTTTGACAAATCATCCACCAGGACGAGATGCTCCTTTGAGGTGGGAGCCGTAGATGAAGGCGCTCATGTCACCTACCTCTCCAATTCCCACATGAATAAAAAAGAATCCCTGGAGGATTCGGCCAAGGTCTTTGGCAGAATGTATGACGCCATCGAATACCGTGGATTCGGCCAGGATATCGTGGAAGACCTGGCCAGATACTCCGGTGTTCCCGTGTGGAACGGACTGACGGACGTGGACCATCCCACCCAGGTGCTGGCAGATTTTATGACGATTGAAGAGCATTTGGATAAACCCCTGGATCAGGTGAATCTTACCTTCGTTGGGGATCTTTCCGACAATGTGATGTATGCCCTCATGTACGGCAGTGCCATCATGGGGCTTAACTTTAAGGCTGTGGGTCCTGTGGAGACCGAATGCGATCCTAAGGTTCTGGAGGTATCCCGGGAACTGGCGGCAAAAAGCGGCGCGGTCATTACCATCTCCCATGATCCGGAGGATGTGAAAGGCTCGGATGTGATCTACACGGATATCTGGGTAAGCATGGGAGAGCCGGAAGAACTCTATCCGGTCAGGGTGGCTGCCTTATCCCCCTTTAAAGTGACTCAGAAGATGATGGCGGACACAGGAAATGAGAAATGTTTATTTATGCATTGCCTGCCGTCCTACCATGATTTTGAAACCTCCGTCGCAGTTGATATGAGAGACCGTCTGGGCCTGGATATCAGGGAAGTGGAGGACGAGGTCTTCCGCTCGGAGAATTCGGTTGTTTTTGATGAGGCGGAGAACCGCATGCACTCCATCAAAGCGGTGATGGTTGCGACTTTAGGAAGAAAATGAAACAAAAAGTATTAAAATTGTTAACCGAACAGGAAGGTTATGTATCCGGCCAGGAGATTTCCCGGAATCTGAGTGTTTCCAGGACAGCAGTGTGGAAAGGAATCAATGCGCTGCGTCAGGAAGGTTACGAGATTGAATCCGTGACCCGCAAGGGATACCGGCTGATAAGAAAGCCGGACAGCATCAGTGAGGTGGAGATCAGAAGATACCTGAAGGAAGGCATCCTGCCCGGCAGGATTGTGGTCCTTCCTGTGGTGGATTCCACCAACGAGGAGGCAAAAAGAGCTTATGAAAGTGGGTGCCCGGATCGGAGTCTCTTTGTGTCTGACCAGCAGACAGCCGGAAAAGGCAGAAGAGGCAGGAAATGGATTTCCCCCAAAGGTCAGGATGTCTTCTTTAGTTTCCTGCTGAAACCGGATCTGCCCCCGGAGTGCGCTTCCATGCTGACCTTGATTGCCGCCATCGCGGGAGTGAAGGCTCTGGAGTGCCAGGCGGCAGAGGAATACCGGATAAAGTGGCCCAATGATATCGTACTTCACGGGAAGAAAATCTGCGGGATCCTGACGGAGATGAGCGCAGATATGGACAGTGTTCATTATATTATCCCCGGGATCGGATTTAATCTAAACCGCAGGGATATGGATTCCTCCATTCAGGAGATGGCGTCTTCGGTCTTCCTGGAGACGGGTAAGATCATAGATCGCGCGCGCTTTGTGGCGGATTATGTGTCAGAGTTTATGGATAAATATGATATATTTCTCAAGACACAGAATCTGGCTCCTTTCCTGGAGGAATATCAGCACTATCTTGTCAATGTAGGGCGGGAGGTAAAAGTGATCCGGCAAGGTCAGGAGCTGGTACGGACTGCCCTGGGCATCAATGACAGGGGAGAGCTGCTGGTAAGGGATGACCAGGGAAATACCGAGGTCATATTTTCCGGTGAGGTTTCCGTCCGAGGTCTGTATGGATATGTCTGAGCAGATCTGATAAATATGGGAGACAGAAACGATGTTTGAAGATAAAGTGATATTATGCGGTGCAAGCCGCTATGAACAATTGTTTTATTTTAATCCCGATTTTGATTCCCTTCCCAAGGAAGTCAAACAGGAACTTCAGATTCTCTGTGTTTTGTTCACGGAGGAAGTGGGCGGAATTCTGCGGCTGGAGTTCAACCGTGAGGGAAACCTGGAGCTGACGGTGGAATCGAAGGAGGAAGATCTTTTATTTGATGAGATCGGCAGTGTGCTGAAGATTAAGCAGATACAACAGGAGAAAAGAGAACTTCTGGAAAGCATTGAAACTTACTATCGTGTATTTTTCCTGGAAGCGGGAAAGGACATTTGATTTTATACCTATAGGATTAAGGGAATCAAAGATTCTTGGAGGATGCAAAAATGTTAATAGGAATTGATGTTGGAAATACGGACTTTACCATCGGTTTTTTTCAGAACGACCAGTTGCTGGATACCTTCCGTATGAGATCAAAGAGCAAGAAGACATCCGATGAATATGGAATGTTTCTGCTGGATGCATTAAAGTACAGAGGATATAATGTTAAGGATGTGGAGGATGTAATCATCTCCTCAGTTGTCCCTGATGTGATGCATTCCTTTACCAGCGCCATCATCAAGTTTTTTCAACTGAGACCCATTCTGGTGGGACCGGGAATAAAAACCGGGCTTAAGATAAAGACCAATAACCCCAAGGAGACAGGAACGGACCGAATCGTAGATGCTGTGGCAGCTTACACCCTTTATGGCGGCCCTGTCATCGTGATTGATTTTGGCACGGCCACCACCTATGATGTGGTTTCTGAAAATGGAGAGTTTCTCGGTGGTGTGATCACTCCGGGCTTAAGCACCTCGGTAAAAGTTTTAACCCAGCAGGCGGCGAAATTGCCGGAGATCGAGATCCGTAAGACAGATACCATCGTGGGCAAGGACACTGTTCCGGCCATGCAGGCAGGCTGTTTTTATGGATACATCGGACAGACGGAGTACATCGTCCGCAAATTGAAGGAGGAAACCGGTTACCTTGATGCCCCTGTGGTAGCAACCGGAGGACTTGGAAGAATGGTTTCCGAGGAAACTACCTCCATCGATTATTATGATCAGAACCTGACCTTAAAAGGTCTTCATATCATCTACAAAAAACAGAAAAAAACCACAAACTGACAGCTTGTGGATTATGATACATATGAAAAAGACAAAAGAGATTTTCGGGACGGATTTCCCGGTGTTCCTGGCTCCTATGGCCGGTGTCACCGACCTGCCCTTCCGCCTTCTGTGCAAGGAGCAGGGGTGTGATGTGATGGTCACAGAGATGGTGAGCGCCAAAGCCCTTTTCTACGGCAACAAGAATACGGAGCCCCTCATGGAAACCAGGGAGGAAGAAAGTCCCATAGGCATACAGCTCTTTGGATCGGACCCGGAACTTATGGGTCAGATGGCCCATAAGATCGAGGGGAGAGGGTTTTCTTTCATCGATATCAATATGGGCTGCCCGGTACCCAAGATTGTAAATAATCAGGAAGGCTCTGCCCTGATGAAGAACCCGGAGCTGGCAGGAAAGATCGTATCCTCCGTTGTGAAGCATGTCTCACTGCCTGTGACGGTTAAATTTCGCAAAGGCTTTGACAAAGATCATTGCAACGCAGCTGAATTTGCCCAGGTTCTGGAAGAGAACGGAGCTTCTGCCCTGACGGTCCATGGAAGGACCCGGGATCAGTACTACAACGGACGGGCTGATTGGAACATCATAAAGAAAGTGAAAGAGAGTGTCTCTGTTCCTGTCATAGGAAATGGGGACATTTTCTGCGGTCAGGATGCTTTGCGCCTGAGGGAGGAGACCGGATGTGACGGGGTCATGATCGGCCGGGGGGCCAAAGGTAACCCCTGGATCTTCCGGGAGGCGGCAGCGGCGGTTGCCGGCAGAGAGATTCCTGCCCGGCCTTCTGAGAAAGAAGTGGTAGATATGCTTCTAAGACATGCCAGGCTCAGTGTGGAATACAAGGGGGAATATACCGGTATCCGGGAGATGAGGAAACATACGGCATGGTACACAGTAGGCTTGTATGGGTCTTCAAAGCTTCGTGATGCCGTGAATCAGGTGACAAGCTACCGGGAATTTGAAGAGCTGATCCGGACCTGGAGACCGGATTAAGATCAAAAATAGAAAATACGGAATTGACATCCATAATGACTTATATTATAATGTTAACTCATGATAGAGCGAGCCTGACATCTGATCAGGGGTCGCGTGGGAAAGAAGGTGTACACAAAATGGATTCTAAGAAGCATATCCTTACCAGCAAAGGTATGGCAGCTTTGGAGGAAGAGCTGCAGGAGCTGAAAGTAGTAAAGAGAAAAGAAATCGCCCAGAAGATCAAAGAGGCACGTGAGCAGGGCGACCTGTCAGAGAATGCTGAGTATGATGCTGCAAAAGATGAGCAGCGGGCAATTGAAACCAGGATTGAGGAGCTGGAGAAAATCATCAAGAACTCCGAGGTTATCAGCGAGGATAACATGGATCACACCGTGGTTAACATCGGAAGTACGGTAAGATTCCTTGATCTGGAATTTAATGAAGAGATCGAGTACCATATCGTGGGCTCCACAGAATCCGATATTCTGAAAGGATATATCTCAAATGAATCACCTCTGGGTGCCGCTCTCATCGGTTCCAAAGTAGGTGAAATCATCGATGTTGAAGGTCCGGACGGACTTGCCAAGTTCGAGATCTTAAATATCATGAGACCTGAATATTAACATCTGGATATATAGCCGCTACGTCGGATATGCTGTATCAGTGCAGGACACTTAAGTCTAAACCTGCATGGGTATGGCATATCCCATGTGGCGGCTTTCTTTTTTGGTTGTATTTCCTATGGGAAACATGTTATACTAAAATTGAGAAATGTATAAAATACTATTCTGATTTATGAGGTAATTCTATGATAGATGTCAAAAAGGTCAGACTGATGACCAAGATCTCCATGTACGAGAATGGTCAGGGCAAGAAAGACCTGAAAATGAACCGGAGCAAGATGAGTACATACATCAGTATGAAGGTGATTGAGAGTATTCTCTGTGTTACCATTGCCTATCTCATCGTGGCAGGGCTTTACTCTACCCGCTATGTCACTATGATTGTTACAGAAGGATTCAGGGAGTTCAGAAATATCGCCGCCGCTCTTCTGGCCATCTACCTGATCCTGCTGGTGCTTAGTGTGACCATGACTTATTTTTATCATAAGGATAAATACAGGAAAGCCTACAGTCGGATCGTGCAGTATGATAAGGATCTTGCCAGGCTGGAAGAGCTTATCAGTGACAATACCGAAGGAGCTGAAGTTCCGGAGGAGAAAAAAGAGGAAGAGGTAATATGAACCAGAATACTTTTGTGGTCGGTCTGATCTATTTTAAAGAAACATTGTTTAAATGGTATGAGAAGAGGGAAAAAATCGTCCGCCCTGTCTTTAAAGGACTTGTGGCTTTCGCGGTTCTTTATATGACGTTCCAGATGTTTCCCTATAATCCTGTGGCCCATTACTATGTAATCCTGGCTGCCCTTTCTCTGATCACTGCCTTTCTTCCCTTCCCCTTCCTGTACTATCTGGCTTCAGGGGTAATCCTCTATAATCTGTGGGAAGTTAGTTTTGATATCTTCGCAGCATTCGCAATCTTTCTTGTGGTGTGCGCGGTGGGTTATTTCCGGATTGACGGGCACTACAGTTATATCGCTGCCATCGTACCCGTTTTGTTTTATGTTAATGCGGGGATAGCTATCCCTGCAGTACTGGCAGTTGCCATCGGTGCGGAAGCCTTGTTCCCTGCGGCAGTGGGAGTTATTGTCTACTATTTCAGCCTGAGCATTAAAGATGCGAGCCTTGTACTAGGCGGTACCGATACTTCCGGCGTCGGTATCGGCCTGCAGCAGGTAGCCAAATCTATCTCATCCAACAAGATGTTTATGGTGATGATCATCAGCGTGTGTGCCACCATACTGATCACCAGCCTTCTTCGCAAAGCCTTTTACGAGAGGGCATGGCTTGTGGCAGGAACCATCGGGAATACCGCCATGGCATGTCTTGTCCTGGTGGGCTGCATGTACTGCGATATCGAGATTACAGTCTGGCTTGTAATCGTGGAAGCCGTAGCCGGCATGCTGTTATGCTTGCTGGTAGAATTCTTCCGGGGCATAGGGGATGTGAGCCGCGCGGAGAAAACGGTTTTTGAGGATGAGGAGTACATCTACTATGTGAAGGCGGTCCCCAAGCTTAAAGTATCCCAGCCGGAACCCAACGTGAAGAACATGAATGAATCTCTCTATGAGGAGGATCTGGAGGAACAGATTCCGATGCAGGAGGATATCCCCGGGGAGGACCAGGGGACTATGGACACTCCACCGGAGATTCAGGAAAAGGAAACGGAACAATCTGAGGTGCAGGCGGAGGAATCTGCCTCTTCCGGGGAGGAAAAACCATCGGAGGAACTGCCTTCAGATGAACCTACAGAACGGAGCTGAATTGAATGAACATTGACTCTCTCCATAGATTATTTGAAAAATATTTATATTGGCTGTCTTTGCCCAGCATCAGCTTTACGGATGTCCTGGAGATTATCATAATCAGTGTGATTGTCTACCAGGTTATGCGCTGGGTACAGTTCACCAGGGCATGGACTTTGTTCAAGGGAATCCTGTTTCTGCTGGTCTTTGCCTTGTTTGCCGCAGTATTTCAGCTGAACACCATCCTCTGGCTTTTGGTAAACTCATTCAGCGTCGGTATCACTGCGGCACTGATCATCTTCCAGCCAGAGTTGAGGCGCGCATTGGAAAGGCTGGGACGGGCTGATTTCTTTTCAAAGTTCAATTTCTTCTCCTTCTCTATGAACAGCGGGGAGGAGGCTATGTTTACTGAGAAGACGGCAAAGGAGATCGTGAGGGCTGCCTTTGAGATGTCAAAGGCAAAAACCGGAGCCCTGATCGTAATCGAGCGTTCCGTCTCCCTGGGTGAATATGAGAGAACGGGAATACATATTGATGGAGTGGTGAGTAATCAGCTGCTCATCAATATTTTTGAACATAACACACCGCTTAATGAAGGAGCGGTTATCGTCCGGGTCAACCGGATAGTGCCTGCAACCTGTTACCTGC
>JBGVCE010000431.1:0-8981 GCA_045226235.1 Anaerobutyricum sp. | reverse complement strand
TGCACTTCTAGTATAATCTATATATTATTAGAAATCAAATGATATATCCGAAAACCTGGTAAATATTTACATTTTTAACCATTAGAAATCATCTTAAGTGTTGAGAATTCTTGACAAACATACCTATGTAAGATAGACTTTTCTTATAAAATATATTGTATTTTCTGACACTTTAAACACTTATATAGGGTCAGCAAAAACAGGTCCGTTTTTAACTTAGGGAGGTACAAAAAATGAAGAAATGTAAGATTTTATGTGTATGTGGCGTAGGACTTATCACATCCAATATGGTAGCTGCCAGATTGACCGATAAGCTGGCCGAAAAAGGCTGGGAAGCAACCACAAGAGTAACCACACCAGATGAGGTTGCCTCTGAGCTGGCAGAGGACGATTATGATCTGATGGCATGTGTTACCCATGTATACGGGGACTTCAATGTGCCAAAGGTAAATGCATTGGGCCTTCTGGCAGGGACAGATATCGAGCAGGTTATCGATGATTGTATTAAGATTCTGGAGAAGAAATAGTACTTATCTAAATATTTCAATACATTATGAAAGATCCCGCAATAAGACAATGCGGGATCTTTTATCATATTAATAATAAAAAGCATGTTATTAGTATTAATGCACTTATCACTTCATTTTTACTTTTTTATAAACCGCCGGGCCATAAGCACCTGTATCCTTATCATTATAAGTGCAGATAGCCACCTTAATCTTCTTTCCTTTTAATTTACCGGTGTCAGTAAATGTAGCGGAATATGTTTTTTTATTGCCTTTAATTCTTTTGATTCCAATACAAAGGCCTTTTGAAAAGGAAACGACTATATAATTAGTATATAGTAAAAAATTGAGTCCATTTTCTACAGATATAATATATCTAAATCTATAGAAATGAACTCAATCATTTTTACAATTTCATTTTATTCTCCTGCCTCGGTTCCTTCCAGGTTCAGTTCCGCAGCATGGTCTCTCATCCCGTCGATGCAGATCTGGGCCACATCCCGTACTTCCATGCCCAGCATCTCACATCCCTGACGAATTACTTCACGATTGCACTTTGCGGCAAAGCGTTTATCCTTGAATTTCTTCATGAAACTCTTGGTGTTCAGGTCGGTGATCCCATGGGGTCTCATCCTGGCACAGGCCTGGATGATTCCGGTAAGTTCATCCACGGTAAAGAGGCTTTTCTCCAGGTTGGACTCCGGTTTTACATCGGAGCACAGGCCATAGCCATGGCTTAGGATAGCCCGCACATCTTCCTCTGACACACCGGCTTCCAGGAGTGGCTCCTTGGTATGCTGCAGGTGCTCCTCCGGGTACTTTTCATAATCGTAATCATGAAGGTATCCGATGGCCTGCCAGTATTCCACATCCTCCCCAAAATGTCCCGCCATGGCTCCCATGGCGTAACTTACATTTTTGGAATGGAGGATCAGGTTTTCCTCCGTAACCATGTCCTTATTCAGCTCTTTTGCTCTCTCTAAGGTTAACACTTTTATATATCCCCTTTCTGACCGGGTATTTCATCCCGGCAGTCTCAGTCTCATCTGATGAATTATTTATTTTCCATTTTGGCCAGGAATTCCGGGCCGTACCCATAGTTTTCCACCACGAAATCCAAGTCCTTATCTCCGCGGCCGGACAGGTTCACAAGAACGGATCCCGTCATACCGGTTCTAGCAATCTTGATGGCATAAGCAAGAGCATGAGAACTCTCGATAGCCGGAATGATTCCCTCGTGTCTGGACAGAAGGAAGAGGGCTTCGATGGCATGCTCATCATCCACTGTGGTATATTTCACGCGGTCCATGTCATGGAGCATGGCATGCTCCGGACCGGCAGCCGGATAATCCAGACCGCTGGCATTGGAATACACAGGAGCAGGCTCTCCGTTGGCGTCCGCAAGCATGATACTGTTGAAGCCATGCATAACGCCTTCCTTACCATAGGTGATGGAAGCTGCATGATCCCCCAGCTTCGGTCCCCGGCCCAGAGGCTCCACGCCTACCAGTTCCACAGGATCTGCCAGGAAGGGAGTAAACATGCCGATGGAATTTGATCCGCCGCCCACACAGGCAACAACCTGGTCCGGAAGGTGGCCGGTCTGGGAAATGAACTGTTCTCTTGCTTCTTCTCCTACCACGTACTGGAAGTCACGTACCATCAGCGGGAATGGGTGCGGACCGGCAGCAGTACCGATACAGTAAACAGCATCTTTGTATTCTTTTCCATAAGCCACGAAAGCAGCATCCACCGCTTCTTTCAGAGTCTTCAGTCCAAAACTGACAGGAACTACATTTGCTCCAAGCATCTTCATGCGGGTAACATTGGGTGCCTGTTTGACGATGTCCACCTCACCCATGTAGATGTCACACTCCAGGCCAAAATAGGCAGCTGCAGTGGCAAGGGCCACGCCGTGCTGGCCTGCTCCGGTCTCAGCAATCAGCTTCTTCTTGCCCATATATTTGGCCAGAAGTCCTTCTCCCATGCAGTGGTTCAGCTTGTGAGCGCCGGTGTGGTTCAAATCTTCCCTCTTAAGATAAATCTGAGTTCTCCCTAGAAGGTTGGACAGATTCTGACAGTGATAAACCGGAGTGGGACGTCCCTGGAAATCCCTGCGGATGCGACGCAGCTCAGAGATAAACTGAGCAGACTGGGCGATGGTATGGTAGGCTTCGGCATACTCATTAAAGGCCTTAATCAGCTCCGGATCCTCCAGATAATTTCCGCCGTACTTTCCAAAATATCCATCCGCCGTAGGATGCTCCTTTAGGTAATTATCATAATCTCTGTATTTATTCATCTTGCTGTATCCTTTCCTGTTATATATTGTTATTTTCATTTTCGAATGACTTAAACAATATTTTAACATATGTACAGCAACAAATCTATTCTTTTATCGGTTTGGAGTAATGAGGAATACTAATAAGGTAATTCGAATTGGTTATTAGGTTACTCCTCGTCTTTCTTTGCCGGTAATCCCGGACGGTTCCCGCCTCTTCTCCAAGGTGGTCTTGAATAATCTCCCTGTCTGATGAATACCAGATCCAGCCCCAGCAAGGTCTTTACAATCCATACCATCATGACTAAAGTAAGGATTGGGATACCGCAGGTGGTAACCAGCATGATTACTACAATCTCCACGAAGTCATTCATGACATCTTTGGCCTTCTGAATGGCTTCTTTGGACAGCTGTGTAATGGAATTGGCCGTTTCCTCAAGTTTCTGTTTGGTATCTTCTACTACATTTTCCACCTTTTCTCTCATATCATTTATGACAGAAAACGGTCCGGTACTTTCTGATTCTTCCGTGGTCAGTTCAGAAGGATCCACCTCCGTGGTCTCCTCTACTTCTTTCTGAATCTCCTTGAAGCTCTCCATGGTGGTATTAATGGACACCTCATTGGTCTTCTCCACGATCTCTGTGACTTTAACACTTAGGGGAACAATGGTGATGATGGCAAGCCCCAGTAACAGAAGCTTGGCTGCCAGATGATGTAATATCCCTCTTCTGAAATACAGGCTTATGATAAACAAGCCCATGGCAATAGGCAGGATCCATGTAAAAGCAAGATATCCCCCGATGGTCAGAAAGTATTTCTCCAGGATGATCACGCTTAATATAATTACAAAATAACCAGCCATATCGATAACTTTATTGGCGATAGGCGTCGTAGCATCTCCTGGAACAGCACCCAAGGCCAGGGAAGCCCCGGAAGCCGCCGCTGTCATTTCCAGCACAGTGGTCTGCTTCTCATTCAGCTTCTGTATGGTCTTCTGGTAAGTCTCCGGTTTTGACATACGTGGTGAGATAACAAAAACAGAAACCAGGATTCCAATGATAAGCAGGACTGATATAATCACTTTCTTCGTCATAATTCATCCCTCCCTTGGTGTAATTCTCGAGGAAAAACAGGTTATCTTGATTGTATTCTTCTGTAATCATAAAGTCAATGGAGGGTCTTACAGGGGGTTAACGCAAAAAAACACCCCGAAGGGGGTTTTTTCAAATCTATGTGAATTTAATTTATTTATTATCTGCTGATTACGTGATCAAAGTTAAATGCGTTAACCGGAACGGTTGTATCTACTGTCATGGTCTCTACTTCACGAACAACTCCCGGAACGGTTGTCTCGGAGCAGGTTTTTCTTGTTGTGTCGATATGCCCTGTGTTGATGATGGCGATTGCCAATGCTAAAAAGATGCCGATTCCTAAAAAAGCCTTAACTAATGTTCTTTCTGTCATATCTGTTCTCCTCCGTTTTTCTTTTTCTCTTACCTCTTACACTTGTTAGTACGAAGCATCTCGGAGGAGGGATAAAAAATATAATAAATTTTTCAAAAAATTTTTCGAAGTTAACGCAACCCCTGCATACCACTGTATACAGAAAAAACAGCCTCAAAGTTTGAGACTGTTTCTAAAGATACTTGTATATAGAGAATATCACTCTTCATTCTTATAGCATGCCACGATTTCACCCACGTACATGGTGTGGGGATCTCCGGCTGCATAATACTGTTTTGCTTCTTCCGCCGGGATGGTGGAAAGGGGCATATCCAGCTGGTACATCTTCTTACAGACAAATACGTAGGTGCTCTCCTCAAATGCTGGCTGTCCTTCGACGTCCACAAGGTGGAATCCCACCTCACTAATCTTATCCCCGTCACGTCCGGATTTGCTTCCAAGCACACCCAGTTCCTTCTTATGGCCATCAAATAAGCTTACGGTAAAGTAATCCTGGCCATCCACGAACTCCTTGGTAAAACGGCTCTCTCTGATATAAACTGTGACGGTTTCTTTCCCCCAGAGGATCCCCCAGGCTCCCCAGCTAGCCGTCATAGTGTTCGCAACGCCATCTTTGTTGGCGGAGATCAGAGTCCAGTTGTTGTTAATCTCCTGAAAAGGATTAAGATTAAGGTCGTATACATTGATTTTTTTGAACATGATTATTCCTTCTTTCTATTGATATGGTCCCAAGGGGGTCGCCTCAAAGGGGTCAGACCCCATTACAGATATATTACAAACTATGTAACACTTTTGTAATGGGGTCTGACCCCCCTATAGGTACATTCTTAATCTAACGAATACACCACCCTGGTATCTGCCAGGTAATCGTGTAATGCTTCTTTCTGGTCTCCGGCACCAATCATAAAGTAGCCGATATAAAGGATCACTGTGGACAGGTATCGTCCGATGATCTCACGGAAAGCAACCTCGAAGAAGGTCAGTTTCCGGTCTTCCGCACTGACTACCCTTAGCTTCATAATTCTCTTACCGAAGGTTCTCCCCATAAAATAGGTCATCAGTACAAAATAAGCAATGGATACCAGATATAGGATGATATCTGTCAGCGTGAAGGAGAAGAAAATCTTACGTAACAGAATATTAGAAGAATCCACATCCTGAAGCATCCATAAGATAAACCTTACGATAACCAGTGGAACTCCTACGATAACTTTATCCAACAGATAGGCAGTTAACCGAACAAAGAAACCTGCATAGACTCTGGATGGGGTATTCTTCCTTCTTAAGGTTCGTTTGCTGCGTGGAGTTGTGGTGTCGGTTGCGGGAACATTCTCCACTGTGGAAGCCTCCTCAACTACCGGACTTTCTTCAACTACTGTAGTCTCCTCAACAACGGGCAGCTCTTCAGCTGTGCTATCTTTCTCAACCACAGCAACTATATCTTCTTCCACCTCAGCAACTGCTCCAACCTCTTCAGCCGGCACTATTTCTTCTGCCATCTCCTGAGCTTCGCTGGTGTCTGTCGTCGCTTCTACCTGCTCTGCCACCTGAGCTGGAACCTCATCAAGAACCACTGTCGGCTCTTCCTGATCCCCATCGTTGGTTACCATCTGATCAAAATACATGGTTTTTTCTTCCTGTAAGGAATCATCGTTTTCCAAGGTACTGTCATTAAGCATGTTCTTATCATTTTGCATAATACATCAGCACCCCACTCTCATCCTGCTCGATCCAGTCTCTGGCAGCCTGAATCTCAGAGCTCTGTTTGAACTTATTCGCCGTGTTAAAGAGATTGCCGAAGATGACCTTCCATCCTGTATTATCAGAGGGGACAAATAACTCAGGTTTTGCGTCTCCGAAGGAGGCTGTTACTGCCTCTTTGGTATCCTCAAATCCCATGATCTCATCCACCAGGTTGCTCTCTTTTGCCTGGAGAGCGGAATAGATCCGGCCATCAGCCAGTTCTTTTACCTTCTTGATATCCATCTTCCGGCCATCAGCCACGATGCCGGTAAACTGGTCATAAGCTTCATCCACCAGACTCTGAAGGATCTCTTGCTGTTCCTTGGTCATAGGATGGGCTGCAGATCCGATGGTTTTATTCTTGCCACTGGTGATGTCGATCTCGGCAACACCCACCTTATCCAGCATCTTCTCATAGTTCATGAGGGAGATGATAACGCCGATGGACCCGGTCCAGCAGTTGCGGTTGGCATAAATCTTATCCGCTGCCATGGAGATATAATATGCTCCGGAGCAGGCCTGGTTTGCGAAATAGGCATAGATAGGACGGCTGGTCTTCTCTTTATACTCCATCAGTTTCAGGTAGAGTTCATCACTGTGATAAACTGTGCCCCCGGGGCTGTCCACATAGAGGAAGATTCCCTTATTATTGGTATCCTCCATCATCTGATCCACGAATTTCATATACAGAGAATGATTATACTGGTTCTCCGTCAGCGCGTAGCTGGTTATCTGGTCACTATCCTGGATGGTTCCCACGATGTTCAGCTGGCCGATGTAATCCCCGGAGGGAACAGAAATCGTATCCATGGATTTCCCCACCAGGGATCCCAGATTCTGCTGGGCAGTTTCACTGGATTTCTGTTTTAAATCATTCAACACCTTGGCTGATCTCACCCCGATGAGGCCGGTACAGACAAGGATAACACAAACAATAATGATTGCGATGGCTTGTTTCCTTTTCATTTCTACATCTCCTCAAATAAGAAAAATACTTGATTTTCAACTTCTACATCATTATATGCCAACACTTAAGTAAATTCAACTCAGATGCCGGAAAACCTTAACAAAAATAATCCCTCTTTTCTTTCCCCTTGTTTTCCTGTATAATTTTTAATAGTAACGCGAAACAACATATTCACATAATCCATCCACAGAGCAGGTAAATACTGCCATCTTATAGATATGAACACAGAGAAAAAACAAGGACAGATCATGAATTCCCAATCGATTGACACACTAATCCGCCGATGGAAAGACGGTACTTTCGGAGAGATCCTGGAGGATTGGCGTTGGATCTTCACTTACAGTGCAAGATATAAAGGCGCCATCCTGTTCTATACCCTGCTTGGAATCTTCAGCTCCACCATGGGACTGGTCACCAGTGTCATCAGTAAGTATCTGATTGATATCATCGTATCCAAGGATACCGGCCGGTTAGGAATATTGGTTGCCATAGGAGTAGGCTCCGTCGTCTTCCGGCTAACCTTCAACAGTGTGATAAACCGGATTTCAGCCAAACTAAGTATTTATATCAATAATGACATCCAGGCAGATATCTTTGATAAGATCATGGATGCCCAATGGATTGAGATCAGCAAGTATTCTTACGGGGATATCCTAAACCGGTTTAATAACGATGTGAGCACCGTCAGTTCCAATGCCATCAGCTGGCTTCCTACCATCGTGATTGCCATCTATAATTTCATCGCCACCTTCGCCGTCATCTGGCACTATGACAGGATCATGGCCCTCCTGGCCTTCGCCAGTGCGCCATTCATGCTCCTCATGTCCAGATACCTGGTCAAAAAGCAGAGGGAGTATGGCAAAAAAGTAAAGGAAATGAACTCCAAGCTTATGACCTTTGAGGTGGAAACCTTCTATAACATGGACACGGTAAAATCCTTCGGTATCACCAGGTTATATGGACGGAAGATGCGGGAGTGGCAGGAGAAATACAAGGCCATCAGCCTGGAATATAACATGTTCACTATCTGGACTAATATCCTTCTCACCATCATCGGAACCATCGTACAGTATATCGCTTTTGGATATTGTCTCTTCCGCATGTGGACCGGCCAGATTACCTACGGAACCATGACCATGTTTCTCCAGCAGAGATCCAGCCTGAATTCTGCCTTTAACAACGTGGTATCCATCATTCCATCCTTCCTGAGCAGTTCAGTTTCCGCCCACCGTATCCGGGAGTTGGTAGAACTGAATAAGGAAGTCCATATCCCGGAAAGCAATGAATTGGACCGTTACATCGCTGATGGTTTTGACATAGAGCTGAAGGATGTGGATTTCTCCTATGTAGAGGACAAACAGGTCATCACCCGGTCAGCCTTTGAGGCGCATCCCGGTGAGATCGTGGCTCTTGTGGGCCCCTCGGGAGAAGGAAAAACCACTATGATCCGTCTGATCCTGGGCCTGATATGCCCGGACGAAGGAGAAGCCGTCATCAAGGCTTCTGACGGAACCGCTATTACAATCAACGCAGACACCCGTCATCTCTTTGCTTATGTTCCCCAGGGGAATACCATCCTGCAGGGAACCATCGCAGAAAATATGAGGATGGTTAAGGAAGATGCCACAGACGAGGAGATCGTGGAAGCACTAAAGATCGCCTGTGCCTGGGATTTCATCCAAAAGATGCCGGACACCTTCAACAGCAAGGTTGGCGAACGAGGCCGCGGCTTTTCCGAAGGTCAGGCACAGAGAATCGCTATCGCCAGAGCTATTTTAAGGGATGCTCCTATCCTGTTGCTGGACGAAGCGACCTCCGCACTGGATGTAAGCACAGAGAGAAAAGTCTTGCGTAATATTATCACCCAAAAACCAAACAAAGTATGTATCGTCACCACCCATAGACCATCTGTCCTCAACATGTGTCAACGCGTTTACCGCGTCATGGAAACTCATGTCACAGAGCTGAGCGAAGAGGAATCCTCCCGGATGGCCATGGATTTCTGATGATTTCGTATTA
>JBGVCE010000430.1:0-2271 GCA_045226235.1 Anaerobutyricum sp. | reverse complement strand
AGGTTTCATGCCCAAGGAAGCCATCCTGAAGATGTTTTAAAGAAAATGGACAGACGACAGTATTACAGTGACTTGTATCGACAACTGACCTGGCATGGCTATCAGCCATTGAATTACGGGGAAGAGATATATTTTCAAAAGAAGCAGGAGGATTGTATTCTTCTGCTTCGTGTGGTTCAGGAGACCCTTCCCGGGCAGAATCCGGCCGATCCGGAGGCAGAGCACCTTGCTCTGGAGCAGACGGCAGACAGGATTATGATCATGGGAAAAATGCCTGTGG
Organism: Anaerobutyricum sp.; assembly: GCA_045226235.1. Lineage (GTDB taxonomy): Bacteria > Bacillota > Clostridia > Lachnospirales > Lachnospiraceae > Anaerobutyricum. Next base: position 1,991 of record JBGVCE010000430.1, on the reverse strand, counting down.
ACACCCTTCTGCTCCTAATCAGGACAGAGAAACCGGACGCCGGACTGATCTCACGGATACAGATGGAAGAGGATGTCTGGATTCTGAACCGCAAAAGCGCAAGGCTAACCATCTATGAGAACCAAAAGGGAGAATTCCATGGGCTGGAGAGATGGATTGAGGATTTCACGGCTCAATGGAATGAGACCAACCGGAAGGTGGAGAGAAAACGCATAGCTGCCATATTTACTCCGGTGAATACGGCCATCGTTTTGATGAATATCCTGGTATTTCTTGTTCTCAGTTTTCTGGGGAACACGGAGGATCCCTCCTTCATGGCTACCCATGGCGGCCTGGTGTACCATTATGTGGTGGAAGAGGGCAGGTACTATCTCCTGCTTACATCCATGTTTATCCATTTTGGGATCTATCATCTGGGACAGAATATGCTTTTACTGCTCCTGATGGGGGGAACAGTGGAAAGATATCTGGGAAAGGTATCTTATGCCATCCTCTATATTCTGTCCGGACTGGTCTCTTCCTACGCCTCCCTGCAGCTGACCCTGGCTCCTGCACCTAACACCGTATCCGGAGGAGCCTCCGGTGCCATCTTCGGTGTGATGGGGGGACTATTGTTTATCATCCTGGAAAATGTTGTGATCAAGAGGAAGAGAAGTGTGGAAGGGATGACCCTCCGGAGCATGATTTTTATCATTCTGGTGAGTGCCGGATATGGATTCATGGTTAGTGATGTGGATAATGCGGCCCATCTGGGAGGCCTGGCGGCCGGGTTCCTGCTGACCCTGATCCTGGAAGGAATAAAGGGCCTTATAGGCCGGGAACAATAACAGAAAAATATTAATCTATTATTAATATTCAGTTAAAGAGATAAGGAGGTAGCAACATGAAGAAGATATTATCTTTAATCAGCGATGATTTTGAAGATCTTGAGCTGACCTACCCTACCCTTCGTCTCCGGGAAGAGGGATGCGAAGTGGTGACAGCAGGAGCTGAGGCGAAGCATAAATATCATGGAAAGTACGGAGTGCCCTGGGAATCAGATGTCAGCTTCAAAGATGTGGATCCGGAGGAATACGACGGACTACTGGTTCCGGGAGGATGGGCGCCGGATAAACTTCGCCGTTTTCCGGAGGTTCTTGAGATTGTTCGGAAGATCAATGCGGCAGGAAAGCCCATCGGCCAGATCTGCCATGCAGGCTGGGTCCTGATCTCCGCAGACATTCTTCGAGGCAAGACGGTTACTTCTACCCCGGGTATTATGGACGATATGCGTAACGCCGGCGCTACCTGGGTGGATCAGGCCTCCGTGGTGGATGGAAACATCATCTCCGCTCGCAGACCCCCGGATCTTCCGGAATATATGAAGGATTATATCAAAGTATTATTTTCGTAAGATTTCGTAAATTATTGGTATATATGTTGCGTAAAAAAGGGTTTATTTCATTTCTTTTTTAAAAATGTTACAAATTTATTAATAAATGTTGATTTTTTGTGTAAACTGTGTTAAGATACAAATCGGACGGAAAAAAACAGTTCGAAAAGGAGTATTTTAATCCATGTATTTTAATCGCATAAAAAAAGCAGTTTTACACATTTTAGTGATCGTCATGGTACTGAGTGTATTTGAGATCACACCATTTACCCTTAACACCTATGCAGCTGAGACAGAAGAAGCCGAGTCCAACTATGACAAGTGGATGGACACCTGTGACACCATGTTAAAGAACCTGAAGAAGAAGGGGTTCCGATACAGCAACAGCGGTACGAAGTCTACATACAGAAGAGCAAAGTCCAGCGGAAGAAAATGCAACTGCGCATTGTACGTATCCTGGTGTTTACAGGAATACGGTGCTACCGATGCCGGTGATACCTTCTACATCAGAGGTGGAAGAATCCGCAAGAGATTTGGCTGGAACTCGAAAAAAGTTAAGGTAATGCGTGTTTACAAACGTGCATCTTCCGCAAAACTTCAGCCAGGCGATGTATGCTGC
>JBGVCE010000429.1:0-4388 GCA_045226235.1 Anaerobutyricum sp. | reverse complement strand
CTGTTATCACCGCCTTCTAAATCTGCACGAGACACGATTCTACATCTTACAGGCAGTTTGTGCATTGCAAGACGAAGTGCTTCCTTGGCAACATCTTCGGAAACTCCGGCAACCTCAAACATAACACGGCCTGGTTTTACAACTGCTACCCAATACTCAAGAGATCCTTTACCGGAACCCATACGGGTTTCAGCCGGCTTAGCTGTAACCGGTTTGTCCGGGAAGATCTTGATCCAAACTTTACCACCACGTTTCATATGACGAGTCATAGCAACACGGGCAGCCTCGATCTGGTTGGATTTGATCCAGCAGGGATCTACAGCAACTAAACCATATTCACCATAAGTAATTTTATTACCTCTTGTAGCCTTACCAGCCATGGAACCACGGAACTGTTTGCGGCGTTTAACTCTTTTTGGCATTAACATTATTTATCGCTCCCTTCCTTGGTTTCCTTTGTAGGAAGTACTTCACCATGGTAGATCCAAACCTTAACACCTACTTTACCATAAGTGGTATCAGCCTCAGCAAAACCATAGTCGATATCTGCACGAAGTGTCTGAAGAGGAATCGTTCCCTCACTGTAGAATTCGGTACGGGCCATATCAGCACCGCCAAGACGTCCGGACACGGAAGTTTTAATTCCGAGGGCGCCGTTTCTCATGGTTCTCTGCATGCAGGATTTCATTGCACGACGGAAAGAGATACGGTTCTCAAGCTGCTGAGCGATATTTTCAGCAACAAGCTGAGCGTCTTTATCCACTTCGAATCTTTTAACTTCTTTAACTTCAATGATGAGTTTCTTTGTTGTGAGTTTCTCGAGCTCTTTCTTTAAAGCCTCGATGGAGGAACCCTGACGTCCGATCACGATACCGGGCTTAGCAGTGTGAACGATAACCTTCACACGGTCAGAAGCTCTCTCGATCTCTGTTCTGGAGATACCAGCAGAGTATAATTTCTTTTTGATATATTTTCTGATTTTATCGTCTTCCACAAGGTTGTCTGCGAAATCTTTTTCAGCATACCATCTGGAATCCCAATCCTTGATGATTCCAACTCTCAGACCATGAGGATTAACTTTCTGTCCCATTTTGAACCTCCTTATCTTTCATCCAGAACAACTGTGATGTGGCACTGTCTCTTCTCGATTCTGTAAGCTCTGCCCTGTGCTCTTGCTCTGATTCGTTTCATTGTAGGTCCTTTGTTTGCATAGCACTCTGCCACATAAAGGTTTTCCTTGCTCATCCCGTTATTGTTCTCTGCGTTTGCGATGGCAGATTCCAGTAACTTCTTAATAAGGGAAGAAGCATATCTCGGATTGTACTCTAATATTCCTAAAGCTGTCGTAACATCTTTGCCTCTGATGGCGTCAAGTACGAAACAGGCTTTTGTAACAGACACGCCTGCGTAGGAAAGTTTTGCAGATGGTCTAGCATCTTTATTCGCATTTCTCTCTCGTTTAATTTGAGATCTATGTCCTTTAGCCATGAATAAAGCCTCCTTTTTTGTTTATTAATTACCTAACCTTGGATTTCTTCTCGTCCTTACCATGTCCTCTGTAGGTTCTGGTAGCCACGAATTCTCCTAACTTATGTCCAACCATATCCTCGGTAACATATACCGGTACGTGACGTCTTCCGTCATGTACTGCGAAGGTATGACCCACAAAATCAGGGAAGATCGTGGAGCGGCGAGACCATGTTTTAACAACACTCTTGTCGCCGGACTTATTCATAGCATCAACTTTTTTTAATAAACTCTTATCAGCAAATGGTCCTTTTTTCAGTGAACGAGCCATGTGTGTCCCTCCTTAATTATTTGACGTTCTTTCCGTCTCTTGTTCTAACGATTAACTTGTTAGACTGTTTGTTTTTCTTTCTTGTCTTCAAGCCGAGTGCCGGTTTGCCCCAAGGTGTGCTTGGTCCTGGACGACCAACTGGAGCCTTACCTTCACCACCACCGTGTGGATGGTCGTTAGGATTCATAACGGAACCGCGAACGGTCGGACGGATACCCATGTGACGCTTACGTCCTGCCTTACCGATGTTGATCAGGTTGTGATCGATGTTGCCAACCTGGCCGATGGTAGCACGGCAGTTGATAGGAACCATTCTCATCTCGCCGGATGGAAGTCTTAATGTTGCATATTTGCCTTCTTTAGCCAGAAGCTGAGCGGAGTTACCTGCGGAACGAACCAGCTGGGCTCCTCTTCCTGCGTAGAGCTCCACATTGTGAACCTCAGTACCAACAGGGATGTTTGCAAGCGGTAAGCAGTTACCTACCTGAACATCAGCCTCAGGTCCGTTCATAACGGTCATGCCGACTGTCAGTTTGTTAGGTGCAACGATATAAGATTTCACACCGTCTGCGTAGCAGATCAGAGCGATATTAGCTGTTCTGTTGGGATCGTACTCAATGGCAACTACCTTAGCCGGGATGCCGTCTTTTGTTCTCTTGAAGTCGATCATTCTGTATTTTCTGCGAACACCGCCGCCGCGATGTCTCACTGTGATTTTACCCTGGTTGTTACGACCGGAATTCTTCTTTAAAGAATATGTTAAAGACTTTTCAGGTGTGGATTTTGTGATCTCTGAGAAGTCGGAGCCAGTCATATGTCTTCTGGAAGGTGTATATGGATTATATGTTTTAATTCCCATTACCTTTACTCCTTTCGTTTCCGAATATTTAATGTCACGCTTTTATGCGTATAAGTCAATCTTTACTGATTCTTACAGACCTTCAAAAATCTGGATGTCTGCGCTTTCCTCTGTCAACTGAACGATGGCTTTCTTCTTCTGGGCTGTTCTGCCGAAAACCATACCACGGCGTCTCTTCTTGCCGTCTAAGTTCATGGTGTTGACTCTGGCAACCTTTGTTCCTTCGAACATCTTCTCAACAGCTTCTTTGATCTGAGATTTTGTTGCATCGGGATGAACATAAAATGTATATTTCTTTTCTGCCATAGCAGTCATACTTTTCTCTGTAACGACTGGTCTTAAAATGACGTCATAATATCTTAAATCTGCCATTATGCGTATACCTCCTCAATCGTTGCAACAGCTTCTTTTGTGACAATCATCGTATCGTACTTAAGAATGTCATACACATTGATTGTCTGTGTAGCTGCGGTTTTTACCTTCGGTAAGTTGTTCGCTGATTTCACGACTACATTGTCAACATCTTTTGTAACGATGAGTGCTTTCTCAACTTTCAGGTTATCAAGAACAGCCTTAACAGCCTTTGTCTTGATCTCTTCCAGTTTTAACTCGTCCAGGACGATGAATTTGTTTTCATTTACTTTTGCAGTAAGTGCAGATTTCAATGCAGCACGTTTTTCTTTCTTGTTTACTTTTACAGAGTAATCTCTCGGTGTAGGAGCAAATACAACTCCGCCGCCTGTAAACTGTGGAGCGCGGGTTGAACCCTGTCTTGCATGACCGGTTCCTTTCTGTCTCCATGGCTTTCTTCCGCCTCCGCTAACCTCAGAGCGGGTTTTAGCCTTCTGTGTTCCCTGACGTTTATTTGCAAGCTGTGCTACTACAGCCTGATGGATCAAATGTTCGTTAACAGGCACTGCAAAGATAGAATCGCTTAATTCGATTGTGCCAACCTGAGCACCTTCCATATTATAAACAGCTACTGATGCCATTATTAAGTCCTCCTTCCTTAACAGCCTTAAGCCTTAACTGATGTCTTTAATGTTACTAAAGATTTCTTCGGGCCCGGAACGGAACCTTTTACTAAAATAACATTGTTCTCTTTATCTATTCTAACGACTTCAAGATTCTGGATCGTTACCTGTACATTTCCCATATGGCCGGGCATCTTCTTACCCTTCATAACCCTTGCGGGATCGGAAGCCATACCGTTGGAACCTGCGTGACGATGGTACTTGGAACCATGAGTCTTAGGACCTGTGTGCTGGCCGTGACGCTTGATGGCGCCCTGGAAACCTTTACCCTTTGAGATTGCAGTTACATCAATCTTATCACCGGCTTCAAATACGTCACAGGTGATCTCCTGACCTAATGTGTAGCTTTCTGCGTCGTCCAACTTGAATTCTCTAACGAATCTCTTAATGGATGTTCCTGCTTTTTCAAAGTGTCCCTTCATCGGCTTGGTGGATAATTTTTCTCTCATATCCTTGAAGCCAACCTGAACAGCACTGTAACCATCGTTTTCCACGGTTTTAACCTGTGTTACCACACAAGGACCAGCCTCTAATACGGTAACCGGAATTAATGATCCGTCTTCTGTGAAGATCTGAGTCATACCGATTTTTGTTGCCAAAATAGCTTTCTTCATTTCTTTTTTTCCTCCTGGTTTTTTCTACAGCGGATTACTTCGTTAACCTCAGTAATCATACTAGTCCACAGCGGATTACCCTG
>JBGVCE010000428.1:0-2094 GCA_045226235.1 Anaerobutyricum sp. | reverse complement strand
ATCACGGATACCGGAATCGCCGATCTCCATGCTTGAAACGCCCTGGTCCTGCCCTATCAGTTCCTTAACAGACTGTTTACCCTTGGTATTGGTATTCTTCGCTGCCTGTTTCAGCCGCTGCTTGTTTTCCAGCTTACGCTTATAGGCAATCAGCGCTCTGATCAAAAGTTTTAGGGATACTTTGGTTGTTTTTACAGCCAGGTTCACCGTTTTATTTTCTACTTCTTCCTGCACCAAATCACTTCCTTTCCTATAAAATCAGCGTTTAAAGTAACTCAAGTGCCGAAAACTCCTGCCCGTCGCATACAAGTGTGATCAGTCTGCTCTTAAATTCCGTAGCTGCTTTCTCAAACTCGTCGCCAACAAGCATAGATAAAGCCCTGCCATCAAATTTCATAATGATAACAGAGCCTATAAAACACTTACCGGTTCCAATATTGATGATCTTGTCCCCGTTCATCATGGCAATATAATCGCTGTCGCCCATATATTCGCCATGTCCAATGTCATTAAGCTTATCCAGGATTTCCTGTGCCTCATACGCATCTACAATACGGGATTCGCCGTTTGTAGCGATAATAAGAGCACCCTCGTCTTTACGCTTAAGCTTGGTCTCTTTGAGCACTGCCCCATCATTGACGGGATCAAGTGCAATCTTGATATCTAATGTTTCCATGTTACGTTCCTCCGTTAAATACGACCTTCAGCCATGTCATTGTTGACCCAGGCCTGATAATAGCTTTGCATAGTCAGAGGCGCATTATATATGGCAGCAAGCAGATACTGTTTGATGTTACGCACCTTGGCAGGATTCTTCTTCATGCAGTCCATGACATATTCAAGATGCATGGAATTGATCTTCAAAAACTGAGATTTTACCACGCTCACAGGCTTATCATCCCCGGCAATGCGGATAGTCTTCCGCTTGGAGCAAACAACATCAAGCATAAGATCCATGATTGCATCCAAAGTCTCCCGGTCATAGGGATACCGCTCATACATAATCTCCATATCAAGCTGAGAATTAAGATAATTACGGTAGGATGTCCTCTCATCCATATCCTTATCCGCTCCGGATAGGATAGGATTAGTCTTATTACTCTCAGTATTATTTTTCTCAGTTTTATTACGTTCCGATTTGCGATTGTCCAGAGTTCCGGTATGCAGAATTACAGAGTTCTGCTTATCAGAATCCAAGAGTTCTGCTTTTCGGAATCGGGTAAAATCCTTCACATAGATAATGGTGGGTTTACCCAGCCCCTGCTTTTTGCGTTCTATAAGGCCAAACTCATCCAGTTCTCGCAATAGTCCACAGGCCTTTGTATTTGCACAGCGCATGGATTTCTTCACACTTTTAATCGTGTAATAGACATAAACACGCCCTGCATCATCTAACCAGCCATTTTCTCTGGACAAGCTGATTCTGTCCAAAAGAAGGCCGTACAAGACCTTGGCATCTGTAGACAGTGCCTCAAATATCTCTTCTGTAAAAAGCATCTTGGGAATCCTGTAAAACGAATAGCTTTCTGACTGCTCCTCATAAAAGTAGTCAAAAACCATAGCATCACACTTCCTTTGCCTTGTTCTTTGCCGCCCTGTGCTCTTTCATGATTTTGGCGTAACAAGGGAAACAGAAGGCTTTGTTATAACCATAAGGACATTCTGTCTTACAGTTTTGAGGATGAGCTATCGGCTCCGGTCTTCCTACTACGGGAGTACTGCTACTTCCTACAGCTCCCAATACGTTGTAATGTGCTGACATTTTCATTACCTCCTATGCAATAGAAAAAGCGCCAGACCGAAGGTCATAACCTCCGGCTGACGTCTTATTCATCATGTTCTGATTAGAGTGCTTCGCCACCTTTGGCCTTGGCACCCTTATCAATGGTTTCTTTCTTCGGAGTCTTGGCGACTTCCTCTTTCTTAGCTTTGAGATCACCAAGCACAGATTTCTCGCCTTTCTCCTCAGTATGCTCCGCTTCTTTTTCAGCCTGGCGCTGTACGAACTTTTCACCAAGCTCGAAAATCTTTTCCTTACTGTCATAGTGGTAAACACTATCAGTAAGCTTATCGGCAGGAGCAACCTGCGTTGCA
>JBGVCE010000427.1:0-9299 GCA_045226235.1 Anaerobutyricum sp. | reverse complement strand
CTTGGCCGCTTCCTCTATGGCGGTAAGGGTGTTCAGCACAACCTGCTGGATGGGGACGAAATCTGACATCCGGTTCCGGTTCTGGAGCAGAGCGAAAACCTCCCGCTCTGTCTTCTCCATGATGGTGGACGTCTCTTCCTTCCCCAGGTAACAGTCATTTCCGATCCCCTCGGTGAGTTTGATCAGGGCTCTAAGGGTGGCTTTGTCATGAACGATCTGGGCGTACTCCCGTATGTTGGCGGAAGTTGCCACCATATCCACCAGGTCCCGGAAGAAGTCCAGTCCGCCGAAGGCTTCCGGAAGATCCTTCTCCTTCAGTTTATCCTGGAGAGTAATCAGGTCCACCGCCTTGCCTTCCCGGTAGAGTTCGATCATGGCTTCAAATAAGATTCCGTACTGCCGCTGGTAGAAGTCCTCCTTAACCAGGATATCTTCTGCCTCCACGATGGCATCTCTGTCCATGAGCATAGAACCGAGAACAGATTTCTCCGCCTCCTCGCTATGGGGTTGTATCCTCTTTATAAAATTCTCATCTACCGTTGGCATATTTCCCTACTCCTGATCTTATTTTTCTTCTGTCACGATAACCTTGAGTTCTGCCGTCACCTTCTGGTGAAGCTTAATCTTGGCTGTGTAGGTTCCAAGAGCTTTGATGGGCTCTACGGAGAATTTCTTCTTATCCAGATCGTAGCCCAGCTGGTCCTTTACAGCCGCTGCCATTTCCTTGGTGGAGATGGTTCCGAAGGCTTTGCCATTCTTGCCCACCTTCATCTGCATAGAGATGCTCTTCTTAGAGATCTCCTCTGCCAGATCCTTGGCTGCCTGCAGCTGTTCTGCAGCTACTTTATCCTGATGTGCCTTCTGAAGCTTAAGATCGTTGATATTCTTATTGGTCGCTTCCACCCCGAGTTTCTTCTTCAGGAGCATATTTCTGGCATAACCGTCGCTGACATCCACCAGGTCTCCTTTTTTCCCAAGGGTCTTCACGTCCTGCAATAATATTACTTTCATATTTCTTGGTCTCCTTTTATGCTAACCCGGATATCCCCCTCTTCTGAGCCGCCGGAATCACAGATCCAGCTGCTGCATGAGGATATCCTTCAGTTTTTGCTTCGTTTCTTCCATGGTCATATCTTTGACCTGGGCGGCTGCCATGGTCAGATGGCCGCCTCCGCCCATCTTCTCCATGATTACCTGAACATTCAGGTCATCGATGGAACGGGCGCTGATATAGATGTAATCCGGGAACTTAGTCAGCACAAAACTGCCCCGGATTCCCTGGATATTCAGCAATTCATTTGCCGCTCTGGCTCCTACCACAGTAGCACCGTTATGGCCGGCAGGGTAGAATTCTGCTATGGCGAACTCCTCCCGGAAGATCTCTGCCTCGCGGATCACCTTCACCCGGAGCATATAGCTGTCCTTGTCCTCCCGGAACATCTTGCGGACGCGGGTAACATCCGCACCCATACGGCGCAGGTATGCAGCAGCCTCGAAAGTTCTGACTCCCGCCTTAATAACGAAATTATCCGTATCCACCAGGATCCCCGAGTACAAAGCATCCGCCTCCACCGGCTTCAGCTTGGATTTATCGGAAATATACTGGAGGATCTCGGCGATCATCTCACAGGTGGAGGATGCATAAGGCTCCACGTAGGATAATACTGCATTCTTGATGGTCTCACTGGACTGGCGGTGGTGGTCAAATACCACGATGTCCCTCACTGATTTAAGTAGGGCCGGGCACTCGGTCATATTCGGCACATTTACATCCACCACCACAAGCATGGATCTGGGATCCTTACGGCTTAGAACTTCCTCATTGGTCAGGAATAATCTGTCGTCATCCTCCGGCTCCAGCAGACTGACGATGGGCTCGATGGCAGGGCAGTTTTTATCGATGACCAGATAAGCCTTCTTTCCAAATGTTTTGGCCATCCGATAGACACCGATGGCGGAGCCGATACAGTCTGCATCCGGATTTTTATGTCCCATGATCAGGATGGTATCGTGGGTGAGGATCATCTCGCGAAGGGCATGGGCTTTCACCCTGGCCTTTACCCGGGTGCTCTTCTCCACTTTCTGGGTCTTGCCGCCATAGTAAGTGATGGAGTTCCCGTTTTTCACCACGGCCTGGTCCCCGCCGCGGCCCAGGGCCATATCCATGGCGGTTCGGGCGCTTTCGTAGGTTCCGATATAGGTGGGGGCATTCAGGCCCACACCGATACTTAAGGTCAGGGACATCTCATTTCCCGCATTAATGCTGCGGACCTCGTCCAGGATGGAAAACTTGTCCTCCAGCATCTGGTCCAGGTTCTTCTCCTGGAAAAGGAAAATGAATTTATCCCTTTCAAATCTCTTCACGATGGCATCCATGGTCTGCATGTAGCGCACAACCTTACGCTCCACCAGGGCAAGAAGGAGGGATTGCCTCACATCTTCCATGTTTTCCAAGACTTCCTCGTAATTATCGATGTACATAAGGCCTGTCACCAGACGCTTCTTCTCGGATAAATTCTTGTATTCCGTCAGCTCGGTGACATCGTAAAAATAGAACACCTGCAGGTATTCATCCGCTGTTTTCTCCTCCAGGTCCTCCAGATTCTCTTCGCTCTCGATGGCCTTAATGCACTGGCACTGAACCTGGTAATCTTTGTCCTTATGTTTCAGTTCCAGCATCTTATCCATCTGCGGCTGGGCAAAGTTCTTCTTGTGAAGAACCGGAAAGATCTGGGTGATGTTTCTCTTGTTGATTTTTCCTTCGCACATCTGCTCAAACAGTTCGTTGTACCAGACGATAACTCCGGCAGCTGTAGTAAGCGCATAAGGCACTGGAAGGTCCTTCAGCATACTCTTATAAAGCTGACTCTGGTGGAAACCGGCTTCGTAGATCTCATTGTTCACCAGCCGGGTCAGATATTCGTAGTACACGATGGAAAGCACCAGGTATAAGGCTCCCGCGGCACAGACACCGTAGGCCAGCTTGGTCCATCTTTCCAGCAGAAGCAGTGCGACGATCAAAAGAAATCCTATCATGAGGATCGGCAGCCAGAGGCTGAAGGAGATCCCCCTTGATAACCTTTTTTCTCTCATCATATTGCATCTCCAATATTCGTATATTCTTTCTCATTTGTCTATCGGTATGGAAAAGCATTTTTCCCAAACCATAGTCTGCTTATTATAACACCTTTTATATTAATTTAAAAGAGAAAATAATAGGGAAAATGGCTTAATTATCGCACTATTCCAGGTAAATATTACATATAACTCTACCCCATCCTGGTTTTGACACATAGCACAAAAATTGATATACTATTCTAGTATGATGTTATTCTGATCAGACGGGACATGGTGTGTCAGAATAATAATATTTCCTATCATGGAGGCATTATGAAAAAAACAACGAATACTTTATTTAACCGAAGACTTTCCGGAATCCTCATGCATCCCACTTCCCTGCCGGGACCTTACGGGATTGGTGATCTGGGCCCGGAAAGTTATGCATTTGTAGACTATTTAAAACGTTCGGGCCAGCATCTCTGGCAGACCCTTCCTCTGGGTCCCACCGGCCAGTTTAACTGCCCTTACCAGTGTTTTTCTTCCTTTGCGGGACAACCCCTTCTGATCAGCCCGGATCTGCTGAAAAAAGACGGACTTCTCACGGAACGGGACCTGGCTCATGTGCCGGATTTCCCCGCTGAGAAAGTGGATTATGCCCGGGTAGGAGAATACAAGAAAGAATTGTTCCAGAAGGCTTATGCCGCTTTCTGTCACCTGCCGGAGGACAGTGAGCTAATCAGCCTCTTTGATAGTTTCTGCAAGGAGACCGAATGGCTTGAGGACTATGCCATGTTCATGGCCATCAAGGCTTCCAAGGGTGGAATCTACTGGCTGGAGTGGGAGAAGAAATACCGCAAACCCACAAAAACCCAGAAGGCGGTCATCGCCAAGGAACTGGAGGATGAGATCCGCTATGAGAAATTCCTTCAGTGGATCTTCTTCAAACAGTGGCTTGACCTGAAGGAATATGCCAATAAGCAGGAAGTATATCTCATCGGAGATATCCCGATCTTCGTCTCACCGGACAGCGCCGATGTGTGGGCAGAACCACAGATGTTCAAGCTGGATAAGGACGGCTTCCCCAAGGTGGTCGCAGGGGTACCGCCGGACTATTTCAGCGCCACAGGCCAGCTGTGGGGCAACCCCATTTATGACTGGAAATACCACAAGAAGACAGGTTTCTCCTGGTGGATGAAGCGGATTAAGGCTCAGCTCACCCTCAGTGATATCGTCCGCATCGATCATTTCCGCGGGCTGGAAAGCTACTGGGAGATTCCGGCAGATGCCAAGACAGCCGTGGAAGGCAAATGGGTTCCCGGACCGGGGGATGCCTTCTTTGAGACCGTGCAGGCTACCTTTGGAAAAGACCTGCCCATCATCGCCGAGGACCTTGGTATCATAACCGATAAAGTAAGGGAGCTGCGTGACCGCTACGAGCTTCCGGGCATGAAGATCCTCCAGTTTGCTTTTGAGGATGATGACAGTGCTTATCTGCCATACAATCAGCCAGCAAACTGTGTCTGCTATACCGGAACTCATGACAATGACACCAGTGTGGGCTGGTATGAGAAAGCATCGGAGAAGGCCAAAGACAAGGTCCGCCGTTATATGAACACGGATGCTTCCTCCGTCCATTGGGATTTCATCCGCACCTGTCTTGGGTCACCAGCGCGGATCGCCATCATACCGATCCAGGATGTCTTCGGCCAGGGCAGCGACTGCCGTATGAATGTGCCGGGCGTCGCCGACGGCAACTGGGCTTACCGCGCAAGAAAGGACCTCTTTACGGACTGGGCAGCTGAATATCTGGAGAGTTTAACCAAACTGTTTGGGAGGTAATCTCATGAATACACGTACATTACATATCGTAGGCTATCTGGGCGGATTTTTTCTGAAGACTGTGCCTACCAGGAAGAAACTTCGCAAACTGACGGAGACAGATCCCCAGGAATCCTTCCGCCTGGCTCACAACTGTCTGACGGGACCGGTGAACCGGGTTTTTGATCTCACCGGAAGCACACTGACGGTGAAAGGCCTGGAGAATATCCCGGAGGAAACCTGTCTCTACGCCAGCAATCACCTAAGTTTCCTTGATATCATCGTTCTGGAGAAAACCCTCCCGGAGGATAAAAGAGCCGGTTTCATCGCTAAGGATTCCCTGAAAAAGATTCCGGGGCTCAGCGCCTGGATGGAACTGATCCGCTGTATCTTCCTGAACCGGTCCGATCCAAAGGAAGGCCTCAAGAGCATCCTTAAGGGGGCGGACTACCTAAAAGAGGGCTATAATATGTGCATCTTCCCGGAAGGGACCCGCTGCAAGGAAGGTCAGCTGGGAGACTTTAAGCCGGCCAGCCTGAAGATGGCTCAGAAGGCCAAGGTACCGGTGGTACCGGTGGCCATCACGGGAACCTCATCCATATTGGAGGAAAACCGAGGGCTCTCCATCAAGCCGGCAAAGGTTACCGTCACTTTCGGTGAACCCATCCGCATCCATGAACTTCCCCGCCCGGAGCAGAAGAAGGCGGTGGATGATGTGAAGCAAACCATACAGGCTGCCATCGATGCGGAACTGTCTAGATAAAATTTTTTCATTTTATGCTTTTCAACAGGGCAATTAAATGATAGAATGTCAGATAGTGTTCCATTTAACTAATGAAATAGATTATCAATATATAGACAGGAGGTCAATTTATGAATCCTTGGATTATAACCTTAATTATTCTTGCAGTGCTCGGCGTTGCCATCTTCTTCCTTTACCGTAAGGGCTCTAAGATGCAGACTGAGCAGGAGGAACAGAAACAGAAGCTGCTGGCTTCTGCACAGAAGGTTACCATGCTGATCATTGACAAGAAGCGACTCCCGTTGAAGGACTCCGGTCTCCCTCAGATGGTTATCGACCAGGCTCCCAAGCGCGCCAGACGCGCTAAGGTTCCGGTGGTAAAGGCCAAAGTGGGACCCAAGATCATGAGCCTCATCGCCGACGAAGACGTCTATGATGATATTCCTGTAAATGCTTCTGTTCACGCCATGGTAAGCGGAATATACATTACAAGTATCAACAACTTCCGCCATGCCCCGGTTGAAAAAGAAGAGAAGAAGGGATTCATGAATAAGCTTCGGGCAAAAAGTAAAAAGTAAAAGACAAAGAAACATAGGCCGTTCTTTCTTTCGAAAGAGCGGCCTATTCATTTTCCTTCCATGCCAGATCCAGTTCGTAATCTGACAGCAGCTGTCCGTGCATGTACAAGGCGTATTCAATTCTTAAGTACAGAGAATCCTGCGTCTCTCTCCCGTGAATCTTCCTGGTCCGGGATTCCAGGTCCATGGGGCCGGCGACCGTCTGATAGCGGCAGTGTTTTAAGGCCCCTTTTCGGAAATGCAAGATGGACTCTCCCCATCCTTTCTTTTTGAGGATCACCTCATGATCACTCATGGTCAGACGCACCTGCTGATGGGTCCCGCCTTCCAAATATTCTTTGTAGAAGAGATATCTCTTTCCGTCCCTGGAGATGTATCTGGCGGTGGTCTTAAGTTCATTGACCTCCTCCTGGTCTCCCTCCCGGCGGATGCCCCGGATGGTCAGGAGCCCGGTTCTGTGGGTGGTTTTCTCCATACCATCACCCGTCAAAACGAGTCATGGCCTGATCGATCAGCTTCTTGATTAGCTCAGGTTTCTTCACCCCTCTTGCCTCCCACAGCATGGGGTACATACTGATGGAGGTAAAGCCGGGAAGGGTGTTAATCTCATTAAATATCACTTTATTTCCATCCTCTGACAGGAAGAAGTCTACTCTGGATAAGCCGTAGCAGTCCAAAGCCCTGTAGATCTTTACAGCCTTGTCACGGATCTCATCCTCGATGCCTTCCGGCAGTTCCGGATCGATTACGGTCTTGGATTCACTGTTGTTATATTTTGCCTCATAACTGTAGAAGGTATCGGCAGCCAGGATTTCTCCGATTCCGGAAGCCTCCGGATGGCTTCCCCCGAAGACGGCACACTCCAGTTCCCTGCCCACGATGGTTTCTTCCACAAGAATCTTGGTGTCATGTTTAGCGGCCAGTTCCAGTGCCTTAGCCAGCTCCTCCCGGTTATTCGCCTTGCTGACTCCCTGGGAAGATCCCGCTTTGGAGGGTTTTACGAAAACCGGATACTGCTGCTCTGCCTCCACCTTGGCGATAGCTGCATCCATATCTTTTAATTCATGACGGTGGATTCCCACATATTTTGCCTGGTCGACGCCGATGCTGTCCACAATGATCTTGGTATAAAACTTGTCCATGGAGCATGCGGAGGCAAGAACGCCACAGCCCACATAGGGAATCTGCGCCAGTTCCAGAAGGCCCTGCAGGGTTCCGTCTTCCCCGTTCATGCCGTGAAGCACCGGGAATACCACATCAATGTGCACTCTCTCAAACTGGTCGCCGTGGATCAGGAGGATCTCTTTGTTCTGGGTATCAGCGGAAAGAACCACTTCCACCCGGCCCCTTAGCCAGCTTCCGTTCTTCACGCTGGCTATGGAATCTATAAGTTTCCATTTTCCTTCCTTGGTAATGCCCACCATGATGATGTTGTACTCTTTTTTGTCGATGTTCTCCACCACTGTGGCTGCAGATACCAGGGAAACCTCATGCTCCGAAGATCTGCCGCCCATGATTACCAATATGTTTTTCTCTGCCATTTAACTCACCTTTCCCATCTAAATCCTAGATCATCTATATTTTTTCCTAGCAATTTTTCGATATAACTCTTGTATCTTACCACAATGTCCGATATTTGGATACCAAAAAATCATAAGGAGGCCATTTTTCGTTGATTTTTAGTCCGGTTTATTATAAAATTTTTGTATACAAGATACATTCAGTGTACAATCGCTTAACAAGATAGATCTTTGGAGGTTTTATTATTATGAGCAGACCCTTGGAATTAAAGGCATACGCAAAAGTCAATCTGGGTCTTGACGTGGTCCGCCGCAGGGAGGACGGGTACCACGAAGTGAGGATGGTCATGCAGACAGTCAAGCTTTTTGACCTGCTGACCCTGCAGAAAAATGAGGACGGGGAGATCCATATGACCACAAATCTTCCCTATCTTCCCACAAACGAGAAGAACCTGGTTTACCGGGCCATCGACCTGATCCGGCAGGAGTATGATCTCCGGGAGGGTGTGGACGTGAATCTCCTGAAGCATATCCCTGTAGCTGCCGGTATGGCCGGCGGAAGTACCGATGCAGCTGCGGCTTTCGTGGGGATGAATCAGTTATTCCAGCTACATATCCCCCAGGAAAAGCTTCTGGAATATGGAGTAAAGCTTGGGGCGGACATCCCCTACTGCATCATGCGGGGAACCGCGCTCTCGGAAGGCATCGGGGAGATCCTTACTCCTCTCCCCTCCATTCCCATGTGCTGGTTTCTCATCGTGAAGCCCTCCTTCTCCATCTCAACCAAATACGCTTATGAGAACCTTCATCTGACGGAGGAAACCCGCCATCCTGATATCGACGGTATGGTAACGGCGATCCGAAATGAATATCTGCCAGGCATTACCTCCCGCATGGGAAATGTACTGGAAGATGTGGTGATCAGCGATTATCCCAAGATTGCGGAGATCAAGGAGAAGATGATTTCTCTGGGAGCCATGAATTCTCTCATGAGCGGAAGCGGATCCACCGTTTTCGGCATCTATACCTCCCACGAAAAGGCTTTGGAAGCTTCCAGGGTTTTCAAGCTGGATTCCGACATCCGCCAGGTACATGTGGTCCGTCCATTTTGCAAAAATATACAGTGACTAAATCAGAAGGGAATGAGACATTCCGTGAATAATAACGAATTGAAAATGAATATTGACGAATACCTTCCTCTGAGAGATGTGGTATTCCAGACCCTGCGAAAAGCCATCATCACCGGAAGCCTGTCCCCGGGGGAGAGGCTGATGGAAATCAGCCTGGCTAAGCAGCTGGGGGTCAGCCGCACACCGGTGCGGGAGGCGATCCGTAAGCTGGAACTGGAAGGGCTAGTGGTTATGATTCCCAGAAAAGGGGCCAGAGTGGCAGGGATTACCGAGGGCAGTCTCCAGGATGTCATGGAAATCCGGTCTGCCCTGGAGGAATTCGCTGTTGTGCTGGCATGCCGGCGTATCGATGAAGAAGGAAAGGGAGCTATGATCAGAGCCCATCAGGACTTTAAGGAAGCCGTAGACAATCATGCGGATATGCAGGAACTCATCGAGAAGGATGAGGAGT
>JBGVCE010000426.1:0-8882 GCA_045226235.1 Anaerobutyricum sp. | reverse complement strand
GAAATGTGCGGCTGTCTGCCCGGAGCATGTTATTTCTGTCGGGTTTACCGGAAACTCTTCACCCAGTTGATCAGGGAATCTTTGTATACATTTTCCCGGACTTCACGCTTCATCTGGTCAGTGACGGGACCGTTTTGTCCTAATTTGGCCAGAACGGCCTCCTGGAGTTCGGGAACTTCCATCTCCTCATAGGGTTTGTCCCAATTCGCTTCCACCGGATCAACCGGTTCATCAGATATCATTTCCTGATTATCTTTATCCTTCTGATCTGTCCCGGAATCCTGTTTATCCTGAACAGAATTTTCTTTTGCGCCAGAAGGGACAGATAAAGAATCAAGCTTCTCCATCAGATCTTCCGTCTCCAGATTTCCATCCGGAATCCAGATTTCTCCGCTGTCAGCAGGGATGACGAAATGGATCATCCCATCCCGGGCTTCCAGGACCTGGCCGGACAGACCGCCCTGGAAAGTTTTGTGCCCCTCGGCTGAAAGGTTAATCTCCACATCATGATCCCCGTTGTTGACGGCGATATAGACGCAGCTTCCATGCCATTTTCTGGCAAAAACATAGTGGGTGGTTGTCAGCTGGATCTCCTGGTAATCCCCGTAGGACAAAGCGGGAACTTCCTGCCGGATTTTACCCAGAGCGCTGATCAGAGCGGTACAGGGGTTTTCTGTCAGGGCGTCGGCATAGTCTTCCAGGGACAGGGCAGGACGCAGGGAATCGTCGGAATACCGCTCTTTTTTTCCCTCGATTCCAAACTCTGAACCATAGTAGATCGAAGGGATTCCCGGCAAAGTATATAAAAGGATATGAACCGGAAGAAAATGTTTTTTCCGGTTTAATTTCGTATAGATTCTCTCCACGTCATGATTATCCACGAAATTATAGAGCTTCAATCCATCCGGACGTCCGCCACCCATATCATTAAGTCTTTTTACTGTGTGGGCAATCTCAAAATAATTATGGTCGTTGTGACCGGAATAGAGCGCTTTATGCAGGTGATAGTTTGTGACGCTATGCAGGGTTCCTTCGTTGACCCACCTGGAATATTCCCCGTGGATTACTTCGCCCATAAGCCAGAAATCCGGTTTCACCTGATCGGCCACCTGTCTTAAGCATGACATGAATTGAAAATCCAGAACATCCGCCGCATCCAGACGGATTCCGTCTATGTCGAATTCTTTAACCCAGAAACGGATGACATCACAGATATAATCCTGCACAGCGGAATTTCGCTGGTTCAGCTTTACCAGAAGATTATATCCGCCCCAGTTATCGTAGGAGAAGCCGTCATTATATTCATTGTTACCCCAGAAATTCACATTGCAAAACCAGTCTTTATAAGGGGAGGCTTCCCGATGTTCCTTCAGATCCCGGAAGGCAAAGAAATCACGCCCGGTGTGGTTGAAGACTCCGTCAAATATAACGCGGATCCCGGCTTTGTGGCATAAGTTTACGAAGTCTTTGAGATCATCATTGGTCCCAAGGCGGGAGTCAAGTTTCTTATAGTCTGTGGTCTCATATCCGTGGCCCACCGATTCAAATAGCGGTCCGATATAGAGGGCATTACAATGGAGAGACCGGATGTGATCAATCCAGGGGATCAGGTCCTTAAGGCGGGAAACCGGCTTATCGTAAGAATTCTGTTTCGGGGCTCCGGTCAGCCCCAGCGGGTAAATATGATAAAATACAGCTTCGTCATACCATGACATGTTATTATCCTCCTAAAATAGAGTCAGGGACTTATACCATGAACTCAGAATAACCGAAAGAATTCACCAGGGCTTCTACCCGGTGGCCTTTTTTGCAGAAGGGGCAGTCGTGGCGGCTGTAGGAGGAATATCCCGGGATATCATCCGGACAGAAGAGAGTGTTTACTGTCATGCGGGTGTCTCCTTTCTGAAGGGGAAGAACCACCTCATCAACCGCGCTGAACAAACAGGAAACACCCTGAAGGATGCCGCCGTAGTAGTCCACACATTCGGCTCCTCTACGCACACTGACACCTGTGGATACGGAAGCCATCAGAAGGATGACGTTCTTGTTTTTCACCATGGGAACCACATTGTCCCGGAAGAGCATCTGACTGCTGGTGACATATTCCGGTTGAATGACATAGATAGACTGGTGGGTGTTCATGGAAAGGAAGCCAGCCTCCATCAGTTCCTGAGCCAGAAATGCGCCGATTACCTTGGTGCCGTCCAGGCAGACGATGGTATCCACGATGGTGTTATGCATATATTGCTGAGCCAGGGCATGGGCAGCCTGTTTTGCTTCGGTAACCCTGGACTTGGTAAATGTCATGTCAATATAATAATTGATATGGGAATGGTTGGTGGCAAAATGACCGGGTATGGTCCTGACAGGTGCTACACCTGCGTGTCTTCTTGAATTAAATTTCACGATACGGGATTCATCTAACATGATCATACCTCCTATAACAGTATTGTCCCTCACCTATGTTCGGTGCATATATTCTGTGTGTATTATAAACTTTTAGAGGGATTTTTTCAATGTTTTTACTGTGAGCTTCCGGCTATATATTATCTTTTGTTGACCAATTTAAACACTTTTCATTTTTTTAGATTTCATAGTATAATATTTACATAATGAGAAATTATGTACTTTTGCAGAAGTATATTTTGGAGGAGGTAATTTCATTGTTTATCGTAACGAAAGAGAATATCATTCCATATATGAGAGAGCATATAAGGGATTTTGATGATACAGAATCCGTGACAGTCACTGTGATGGGGGAGGACCCGGATGCGGATGAAGGGGAGAATGACGGACACATTAATTACGTGTTTAAGATTGTAAGCCCTGTCAGGAGTTATGTGCTCAAGCAGGGTCTGGAGGATCCCAAGAACCTTCACAGTGGCACATCCGTGGCTGCCTATCGCAATGAAGCGGAATGTGATACCCTGAAGATCCTTCATTATATCGTGCCGGAGTATGTTCCCGAGGTGATCTTTCAGGACAGGGAGAACCATATCTTCGTCCTGGAGTACATTGAGAACCTGAGAGCGGTACGTTTCCAGCTGATCAAGGAGAACCAGATTCCGAATCTTGGTTCGGATGTGGGAAATTTCCTGGCAAGATCTTCCTTCTACACCTCGGAATTCTTTCTGGACAGGACAAGATTCCGCAGTATGCAGACCCAGTTTGAGAATACGGAATTACGCCAGATTATGGAGGACGGTATCTTCCTGGATCGTTTTGGCACCGACCTTGACAAAGAGGCCTACCATAAATGGGAGAGATTCCGCCAGATTACCGATGATCCTGCCTGCCAGACCAACCGTCTCTCTCTCAGAAGGACATTCATGACCCATTCGGACTGTCTGATCCACGCAGATTTTCATACTTCCAATGTCTTCCTGTCAGACGACGGTCTTAAGATGCTTGATTTTGAATTCTCCTTCATGGGCCCCTTTGGATATGATATGGGATATTTTACCGGAAGTCTGATCGCTGCCTACTGTGCCGCCTGCTTCAAGAATTACCCCACCGAACAGGACAGACAGCAGTGCAAAGCCTACCTTTTATCCACCATAAAGATGCTCTTTGAGAGTTATAACCATACATTTATCGAGTGCTGGAACAGTGACGCCAAGGAAGAATACCGGAATCAGGAAGGCTTCCAGAATATTCTTCTTAAGGAGATGCTGCAGGATTCCGTGGGATATACTGCCATCACCAACTGGTGCCGCACCACGGATATCTGGAGTCTTCCGGAGTATAAAGTGATTGAGAATGAGGATGCCAGAAGATATGCCATGGCCATGGCAGTTCTTATGGACCACGAGATGATTCTGCAGAGAAACAGCTTCGAGACAGTAGATGATTTCATCGATATGATCATACATTTTGAGAACACCTACGTGCCGCTTCTCATGTGGGATAAATAGGAAGAACTGGAGCTAACGTAAATGAGGACAATTATCATCGGGGATATTCATGGATGTTACCGGGAGTTTATCTCCCTGCTGAAGAAAGTAAGATACAGGAGACGGAGAGATCGTCTGATCCTCCTGGGGGACCTGATGGACCGGGGCCCCAGGTCCTATGAGATGCTGCGGTGGGCTATGCGCTGGAAGGAAAAATACCCGGATACTTTTTTCCTGATTCGCGGCAATCATGAACAGATGCTGGTGGAACAATCAAAAGCGCTGGACACCCGGCTGATCTGGAGAGTGGTAGGAAAAGGCGCATCCCTGCGTTCCTTCCGGAGACACGGGGACAAGATGACCAGGTATATTCCCTGGATTCTGAAAAATATGCCCATCTATCACATCGATGATGGATTTCGCTGTGTCCATGCTTCCATTGAAAAGGAGAATCCGGAGGAAAACTCCCTGGGTCTCCTGGTGAAAGATCACTCCCAGGCCAGGAAGAATCTGTATGGGGGAAAGATTACGATCATTGGCCATACACCGCTGCCGGAACCTACCCATTATGACGGAAGCGGGGGACCGGGAATCGGGCTGGATTACCATGTCAGGAAACCCCTGCCGGATCACGGAACCATCTGCATCGATACCGGCTGTGTTTTCGGTGGAAAACTGACTGCCATGATTATCCGGGATGGGATGTACCAGCTGGAATCCGTGGAGAGCGGAGTCCATGTGGTGAATAAAGCACACCGCTACGTAGGGTATATAAGAAAGTTCTGTTCTCTTCCTCTGGTGAGAAAGTTCTGTTCCGGTTCTGAGAGCAGGTAGAGTAAGAGAAGAAATAAGATAACCATATACAGACGGTCTTCCGAACAATGAGAGGACCGTCTTTTTTTAGGAGTAAGATTATGAGTTTTTGTTCGAATTGCGGGGGAGAGTTAGTTGAGAAATATCTGGAAAATGAAGGAATGATCCCCTATTGCCCACACTGCCAGGCATTTCGTTTTCCCATGTTTAATGCAGCCATCAGCGCCATCGTCTATAATCCGGCCGGTGACCATATCATTCTGATTCGCCAGTACGGCCGCGACCGCAATATTCTGGTGGCAGGATATATTAACAAGGGGGAGAGCGCGGAACACACTCTGGTGAGAGAAGTAAAAGAAGAGCTGGGTCTAAATGTAACGGCATACACTTTTAATGCCAGTCGGTATTTTGAAAAAAGCAATACTCTGATGATCAATTTTGCCTGTCAGGTGGATTCTGACAGCCTGGAACAGATGGATCAGGATGAAGTGGATTATGCTGCCTGGTACACGCCCCAGGAGGCAAAAGAGCAGATCCTCCAGGGATCCCTGGCCCAGAAGTTCCTTCTCAAATGGCTTGACAAGAGCATGTATTATGGGCGTGAGAACGCCAAAAAGCAAAGAACGGTTCTATGCTACGGAGATTCCAATACCTATGGTTATAATCCGGAAAACGGGGTTCGTTTTTCCAGGGATCTCCGCTGGACCGGGAGGCTGCAGAGGCTTCTTGGAGATGGTTATGTGATTGTGGAAGAAGGATGTAACGGCAGGACCACGGTGATCGCTGACCGGGAAGAACCCTGGAAATCCGGGGAAACTTCTTTAAAAGCCATCCTGAATTCCCACAAACCGCTGGATATGGTGATTCTGATGCTGGGAACCAATGATATGAAAAACATGTACCATGCCACGGCCGCAGATATCGCCTCCGGGGCAGAAAAACTGGTGGATATCATACAAACTTTCACCAGGGTAAAGCAGGAATACTGCCCGGAGATTCTGTTGGTCTCCCCGCCTCATTTGCGGGCAGGAATCTCACATTCCCCCTTTGGAAACCACTTCTCCGAGGATGCCGTCGGAGTATCGGAACAACTGGGAGCCCTCTATCAGGAAGTAGCCCGTAAGAAGGGATGTCATTTTATAGATGCATCAGGGATTATCGTTTCCTCCCGGGAAGACCATCTCCATCTCACGGCAGAAGAACACGGCAAACTGGCCCAGGCCCTGGCGGACTCTGTCCGGCAGATCTTTACGAAGGAGGAACCATGAAATATCTGTTGATCTACCTGGCAATCATGAATATCGCTGCCTTTCTTGTCATGGGAATGGACAAAAGACGGGCCAGAAATCAGGGCTGGAGGATCCCGGAGAAAACCCTCTTCCTCCTGAGTCTTCTGGGGGGCAGCCTGGGCTCCCTGGCGGGGATGTACCTTTTCCGACATAAGACCAGACACTGGTATTTCGTCCTGGGGATGCCCCTCATCCTTGTGGCCCATATCGTGCTGGCCATACTGATCTACTACTATGTAATATACCGGTAAAGTGCCTGATGTTGACTTTTTAACACAGGGATAATATAATAATTCAGGTGTATTAACAACAGAATAATATAAGGAGGGGAGATAAGATGCCCCAGGATATGTCTAAGATCAGTTCCATGATGGAAGGAAAGACCCTCGAAAAAGATAATATTAAGAAAATGTATCAGATGGTTCAGAATGCTTCGGATACGGAGGAGAAAAAGAGTGTCATGAAGCATTCCGTTTTTTTTGTGGGACAGCTGCCTCTGAAGGACGGTTATAAGGTGGATCTTCCTGCTACGGAGAGGATCCTGAATACCACGGTTCCCTACGACCAGCTGGAAGAGTACATGAACTACCTGCTGGAGGGACTGACCACCCAGACTCTGCTTCGCCAGAAGGAGAACGGAGACTATGAGGTAAACATGAAGTTTGAGAAGTCCATCGCAAAGGTGAAAAAGATCGCCTATGCCTATTCTCTTGAGAAAGAGAACCAGTATAAGGAAGAGATGCCCAGGGTGAAGAAGATGTACCAGATGGGTACCAAGTACTATAATGCGGGGGACTATCAGGAAGCGGCAGCCAGCTTTATGAACACCATCGAGATGGCGGAATACCGCATGGGTTACTATAGCCTTGCCCTTATGTATTTTGAAGGAAAAGGTGTGGATAAATCCTATGAACAGGCATTGTTTTATGCAAGAAATGCCATTGTCAGAGGCGCCAGGATCGCAGAAGGTCTGGAGGAAGAGATCCTGGAATGTATGAGAAAGGAATAGATATGAAGATTAAGAGATTATGTAAAACAGGACTGCTGCTGGTAACAGCCATCTTTCTGATGACAGGCTGCGGGAACAGCAAGTCAGCCGTACAGGAAGCCACCACAAAGGCTCCCAAAGAGGAAGAGTTTGTCATTGATTATTCCGCAGGTTTAACCAAAGAGGGTAAACTGGAAGGAATCAATGCCGCAGATTATGTTACCTTATGTGATTATGATAATATTAAGATCCCTAAGAAGGACATCGAACCCACGGACGATGAAGTGCTGGGACAGATTGACAATCTTCTTTCCAACCCCAGTTACGGAGACCGCGAAAGTGCAGTGAAGGATGGGGATACGGTTAATATCGATTATACCGGCACCATCGACGGCAAGGAGTTCAGTGGCGGATCTGCCACAGACCAGTCCCTGGAGATCGGTTCCAAAACCTTCATCGATAATTTTGAGGAGCAGATCATCGGGCACAAACCCGGCGAAAGCTTCGATGTGAATGTCACCTTCCCCAAAGACTATTCATCCGAAGAAGTAGCAGGAAAAGATGCGGTATTCAACGTGAAACTGAACTTCATCGTTCCGGAGCTGACCGATAAATTTGTGGAGACCCACTTCTCTCAGACTGACGGAATCTCCACTGTAAAGGAACTGAAGAATTCCATCAAGGAAAACTTAAGAGGTTCCAACAAGAACACATTTATCTGGGATTATCTGCTGACAAACAGCACCTTCAAGGATCTTCCGGAGGACCTGATGGAGGCCAGACTGAACGTATCCCTGGATACTCTCAGAAAGCAGTACCATGATTATATGGGGTATGGAGATGAGCAGATTCTCTCCATGTACGGATATAAATCCATGGATGAAGTGAAGGAAAACCTTCGCGAGAACACAGAAACCAGCTTAAGATATTTCCTGGTTTCCGATGTCATCAGCCAGGAGAAGGGGCTTGCCGTCACACAGGAAGCTCTGGATAAATATCTTGGCCAGGGCAGCGCCCAGTCCTACTATGACACCTACGGCGAAGCCTATACCAACGCAAATGTTATGGTGACCATCGTCAGCGATTACCTCGCCGAGCATGCCAAGGTAAAATAAAAACAGACATTTACAAGAAGAACCCTATCAGATATAATAAAAGTAATAAACAAGATAGCTATTTATGAGGCCGTGCCAGATCTGGACATGGCCTTATATCAGATGGGAGACAGTTGACTTCTATCGGTGGAGGTCTTGAATTAATTAAACCCGGAGGTTGTTAGGATAATATGGAGGAATTAAAAGGTCTCAACCGCGTTTTGCTGAAACTTTCCGGTGAAGCGCTGGCGGGTGAGAAGAAGACAGGTTTTGATGAAGCGACAGTGCTGGAGGTAGCCAGACAGGTCAAAGAAGTCGTAGATTCCGGCGTGCAGGTGGCCATCGTCATCGGCGGCGGGAATTTCTGGAGAGGCAGGACCAGCGAGAATATGGAGCGTACCAAGGCAGACCAGATCGGTATGCTTGCCACAGTGATGAACTGTATCTACGTGGCGGATATGTTCCGGCATGTGGGACTTAAGACCAAGGTGTACACACCTTTTGTCTGCGGTTCATTTACAGAACTGTTTTCCAAGACAGATGCAGTGGAGGAACTGGAGAAGGGCTGTGTTACTTTCTTTGCCGGAGGTACAGGCCATCCCTATTTTTCTACCGACACCGCAACGGCTCTCAGAGCAATTGAGATCGAGGCAGATGCCGTCCTCCTTGCCAAAGCTATCGACGGTGTTTATGACAGCGATCCGATGATCAATAAAGATGCCGTGAAATATGACAGGATCTCTCTGGAGGAAGTGCTGGCGCAGAAGCTGGGGGTTATCGATCTCACAGCAACCATCATGTGTCT
>JBGVCE010000425.1:0-4103 GCA_045226235.1 Anaerobutyricum sp. | reverse complement strand
CTGTTTTACTCAAGAACTTACCAATAATATACACCATATACCATAATAAAAAAAGGGGCTGTCGCACAAAACAGCCGGCATCGGGCGTGGCGGAAACCGGCAGGTTTTCGATATAAACAGATAATGGAATCCTGGGAAGAGAGTCATGGATAGGAGGGAGGCCACCAGGCGATGGGGTCAGACTGTTTGCACAGTTTGTGTCAGCGAGGTTTGTGCTAGCTTCCGACACCGAGCGCTTGTTTGAGCGGAGCCCGCATCGGAAAAACAGCTTGATTAGACAGACTGGCAGAGCGAGTTTGCGCGAATGGCGGATAATCGGCGCACGAACCGAGGTAGCAAACGCAACCTGTCTGACCCCATCGCCTGATGGTCCCCTCAAAAAAGAAATCGTCAGGATTCCATATATCATAATACATGAAAACCTGACGGTTGAGGGGCTGTTTTGTGCGACAGCCCCATTTTCTGATAATTAACGATCTTCCCTGAAATATGGCAGTCCCAGACTAGCCGGCGGCTGGTTCTCCTTTTTATTTCTCTTGCTGGTAATGACCAGAACGATGATGGTAACCAGGTAAGGAAGCATCTTATAGAGTTCCTTCACTGCGATGTGTGATCCGGTGGGAATAAAAAGATACAGGATATATAAACCACCAAATAACATAGAAGCAATCACCGCGATATTTGGTCTCCAGATGGTGAAGATTACCAGAGCGATGGCCAGCCATCCCCTGTCGCCAAATGCGTCGTTGGACCAGACTCCGCTGGCATAATCCATCACGTAGTAAAGACCTCCGAGACCTGCGATCATACATCCGACACAAACGGAGATATATTTATACTTTGTGATATTGATACCGGCGGCATCTGCCGTGGCCGGATTCTCACCGATAGCCCGCAGTTCCAGACCGGTTCTGGTACGGTTCAGCACATAGGATGCGCCGAAAGCAATGATAATCGAGATGTAGGCCAGAAATCCATAAGAAAGGAATAACTTTCCAAACCATCCCATGTTTTTTGCAAAAGGCAGGGCCTTACTGAAATACTCACTTGTCCTGGAAAGGGCGATGGAGGGCACCTGACTTCCGGTCAGCTTGATTAAAGATCCGCCGAAGAAATTACCGAAACCAACTCCAAATGTTGTCATAGCAAGACCAGTCACATTCTGGTTTGCCCGTAGGGTTACTGTCAGGAAACAGTACAGAAGTCCCATAAGCAGAGAACCCACAAGGCAACAAAGAAGGGGAATCAGGATAGCTAATACAGGATTAAGGGCGCCTTCAGTACTACGCTCATAGATGAAGGATCCGATAACTCCGGAGATAGCTCCTACATACATAACACCAGGGATACCCAGATTCAGGTTTCCTGCCTTCTCCGATATGGTCTCACCGGTACATCCGAACAGAAGAGGTATAGCCTGTGCCACAGCACGGGGAAAAAAGCTGATAAAGTCAAACATTATTTCTCTCCCTCCTTTCCGGCTTTCTTACGGAAGCTCAATTTATAATGAATAAAAAATTCACTTCCGATGATGAAGAACAGGATGATTCCTGTAAGAATATCACCAAAAGACTGATTTAACTGATACATGGCAGAGATCTCACTGGCGCCACGCTCCAGAAATCCCAGCAGGAAGCTGGATAGAATCATCCCACCCGGGCTAAAATGCGCCAGCCAGGCAACCATAACACCCAGGAATCCCCGGCCGCCGGCAAGGGTAGTGGTGATGGTATGATCCGTTCCTGCCACCATAAGGAAACCTGCCAGGCCGCAGACAGCACCGGAAAGCAGCAGGGTACGAAGAATAATACGTCCCACTCGGATGCCCACATATCTGGCGGTGGAGTAGCTTTCTCCTACAACGGAAATCTCATAGCCGTGCTTACTGTATTTCAGATAAATATGCATGGCAATGGTCACACCGGAAATGATCAGAATATTCAGAAGATATTTATAATTTCCAATCACCGGGAGCCATCCCTGCATCTCATTCTGGTTTATGATACCGACATTGCCGGATCCCTTGGGAACCTCCCACACGATAACAAAATACGCCACCAGCTGAATGGCAACATAATTCATCATCAAGGTGAAGAGGGTCTCATTGGTATCCCATTTTGCTTTGAAGAAGGCCGGTATACCTGCCCAGACTGCCCCTGCAGCCATGGATGCCACAAGCATAAGCAGGATAAGGAGAGGCTGGGGAAGGGATTTCATATAGATCATGCAGGTTGCTGTTACCAGGGCTCCGATCAGTACCTGTCCTTCACCTCCAAGATTCCAGAATTTCATCCGGAAGGCAGGGGTAAGTGCCAGGGAGATACAGAGCAGGATTGCAACTTCTTTACCCAGTATCCAGATCTTACGCTGGGTACCGAAGGCTCCTTTAAACATAGTTCCATATACACTGACGGGATCCAGCCCTGTTGTTAAGGAAGTGATGACCGCGCAGATTACCAGGGCCAGTATAATCGCCAGAATTCGTACAGCCCAGGACTGGTACCACTCCATATGCTTTCTTTTTGTAATATGAAATAATGGTTCTTTATTCTTTATTGCTGTTTTATTATTACTGTTCATCTGAGGTTTCTCCTCCCAGTGTGGTCATCATCATTCCGATCTGTCTCTTGTCAGCGGTGGGGCCGTCTACGATACCACTAACCTTTCCACCGCAAAGTACCAGAATCCTGTCGCAAAGTTCAAGCAGAACATCCAGGTCTTCCCCAACATAAATGACCGCCACCCCGTTCTTTTTCTGCTGGTTGATCAGGTCATATATAGTATAGGAAGAATTGATATCCAGTCCTCTTACAACATAGGCGGATAAGAGTACGGTAGGAGAAGAAGAAATCTCCCGGCCGACCAGAATCTTCTGTACATTTCCTCCGGAAAGTCTGCTGACCGGTGTGGAAAGCCCGGAAGTTTTTACATCCAATTCATCCACGACCTTCTGGGCCAGTTCCTTGGGTGTTTTCTGATCCGTAAATACACCCCGTCCCTTTCGGAAAGACCGGAGCATCATATTATCTGTGATGTCCATATTTGCTACCAGGCCCATGCCCAGACGATCTTCCGGAACAAAGGAAAGGGCAACACCTTTTGCGGCGATATCCACAGGATTCTTTCCCGTGATGTCTTCTTCCGTCCCATCATCATTAATGTAGGTGATGGTTCCCCTTCTGACACGTTTCAGTCCGGCTATCGATTCCAGCAATTCCTTCTGGCCACATCCCGAGATGCCTGCCACCCCAAGGATTTCTCCTGCATAAGCGGTAAATGATACATCATCCAGCTTCAGGATACCGTCCCTGCTTCTGACGCGAAGGCCATCCACACGGATACGCGGCTTTACATTCTGTGGTTCGGGACGCTCTATGTTGAGTTTTACCTCATGACCTACCATCATGTTGGTCATCTCCTGGGCATTGGTCTCTTTTGTGATCATATCCCCGATGAAACGGCCTTTTCTAAGAACTGCCACACGGTCTGACAGTTCTTCTACCTCATGTAGTTTGTGCGTGATGATTACTATGGCTTTGCCGTCCTCACGCATATTGCGCAGAACTGCGAACAGCTTATCCACTTCCTGGGGCGTCAGCACTGCGGTAGGCTCATCAAGGATCAGAATATCAGCGCCGCGATACAGAACCTTAACGATCTCCACTGTCTGCTTCTGGGATACTGACATATTGTACACTTTCTGGTCCGGATCCACGTCAAATCCATAGTTGTCACATATCTCACGAATCTTCTTTGAGGCCTTAGCCAGATCCAGCCCACCCGGTTCTTTCAGACCTAGTACGATGTTTTCTGCCGCGGTAAAGACATCCACCAGTTTAAAATGCTGGTGGATCATTCCGATCCCATAGGTATAGGCCTCATAGGGGGAACTGATGGTCACCGGATTACCGTCGATGTAGATCTGGCCTTCATCCGGATAGTAAATGCCTGATAGCATATTCATCAATGTGGTTTTACCACTTCCGTTTTCTCCCAGAAGGGAAAGGATCTCTCCCCGGTAAATGTCGAGATTCACCCCGTCATTCGCCTGAACCGTTCCAAACACCTTTTTTATATTTCTCATGGAAACTGCAGCTACTTTG
>JBGVCE010000424.1:0-2285 GCA_045226235.1 Anaerobutyricum sp. | reverse complement strand
GTGGAAATGACTACATCTATGTCGATGGAACAAAGGAAAGGGTTGAAAATAAGGAGGAGATAGCTAGAAAGTTAAGCGACAGGCATTTTGGCATCGGCGGGGACGGAGTGATCTTTATCAATCCTTCGGAACTGGCGGACTATGAGATGGAGATGTATAACGCCGACGGTTCCAGAGGAAAAATGTGTGGTAACGGAATACGCTGTGTGGCCAGATATCTCTATGATCATGGGATGGTTTCCGGGGAGAAAGTTCGGATCGAAAGTTTTGGAAGTGTTAAAGATATTCGACTGAACATAGAAGATGGAGAGGTGAAGAGTGTATGTGTCGATATGGGGCAGCCCATACTGGAAGCCGCTATGATCCCGGCAGATCCTTCTGCCACCATGGAAGGAGCAGATGATAAGGGACGGTTGATTAATGTAACCTATGCCGTGGCAGGAGGAAACCGGAAGATGACAGCAGTTTCCATGGAGAATCCCCATGCGGTTATTTTCTGCCATGATATAGACCAGCTTGAATTAGACCGGAAAGGACATTATTTTGAACATTCCAGAGTCTTTCCGGAGGGAGTCAATACCGAGTTTGTTCAGATCTGTGACAGACAGAACTTCAGAATGAGAGTATGGGAGAGGGGAAGCGGAGAGACCTATGCCTGTGGGACAGGCGCCTGCGCAAGCCTGGTGGCAGCGGTACTTAACGGGAAGACGGACCGCAAAGTCACAGCCCATCTCCTGGGAGGGGACCTGGAGATCGAATGGAAGGATTCCGATAACCACGTCTATATGACGGGACCTGCAGTTCCGGTTTTTACCGGTGAAGTTAAGCTATAAAGAGAGAGGAGAGATAGTTATGATGAAACAGAGTGTACCTGATATTTTTGGATCGATGGTGTTTGATGACAGAGTGATGAGATCTCGTCTGCCGGCAAAGGTCTATGATTCCCTAAAGAAGACGATTGATGAGAATCAGGAGCTTGACCAGGAAGTAGCGGAGGTAGTTGCCCAGCAGATGCGTGACTGGGCGGTGGAAAAAGGAGCAACCCATTTTACACACTGGTTCCAGCCTTTGACAGGGGTCACCGCCGAGAAGCACGATAGTTTTATCAGCTCTTCTCCGGATGGAGGCGTGATTATGGAATTCTCCGGAAAAGAACTGATCAAAGGGGAACCGGATGCGTCCTCATTCCCTTCCGGGGGCCTGCGGGCCACTTTTGAGGCCAGAGGATATACAGCCTGGGATCCTACATCCTATGCCTTTATCAAAGATCATACCTTATGTATCCCGACAGCGTTCTGTTCTTATTCGGGGGATGCTCTGGATAAGAAAACCCCCTTACTTCGGTCTATGCAGGCTTTAAACCGTCAGGCCAAGAGGGTGCTGAAACTCTTTGGAAAAGACGTGAAATACGTCAGAACCAGCGTCGGACCGGAGCAGGAATACTTCCTTATAGATACGAAGATGTTTGAGAAGAGACCGGACCTTGTGTATACAGGAAGGACCTTATTTGGAGCCATGCCACCTAAAGGCCAGGAACTGGACGACCATTATTTTGGTGTGATCAAGCCCAGAGTAACGGCTTTTATGGAGGACTTAAATGAAGAATTATGGAAGCTGGGTATCCTGGTGAAAACGGAGCACAATGAGGTGGCCCCGGCCCAGCATGAACTGGCGCCTATTTATTCCACCACTAACGTGGCTACCGACAACAACCAGCTGACCATGGAAATCATGCAGAAGGTAGCCAGAAAACATGGAATGGTATGCCTGCTTCACGAGAAGCCCTTCGCGGGGGTGAACGGGTCCGGAAAACATAACAACTGGTCCCTGGCCACAGATAGTGGATCAAACCTTCTGTCTCCGGGAGAAACCCCCTATGAGAATGCCCAGTTCTTGCTTTTCCTGTGTGCCGTAATCCAGGCGGTGGATGATTATCAGGATCTTTTAAGACTATCGGTGGCTACTGCAGGAAATGATCACAGACTGGGAGCAAATGAAGCACCGCCTGCCATCATCTCCGTATTTCTGGGGGATGAACTGAGTGGCATACTGGATGCCATCAAGAATGATGTTCCTTATGAGGGAACGGAGAAGGTAACCATGAAACTGGGTGTGCATACCCTGCCAAGATTCTCAAGAGACACCACAGACCGTAACCGTACTTCCCCCTTTGCATTTACCGGAAACAAGTTTGAATTCCGTTCTTTGGGTTCTTCCAACAGCATCGCCTGCTGCAATATCATGCTGAATGCCGCGGTGGCGGAAAGCCTGAGGCAGTATGCGGA
>JBGVCE010000423.1:0-4908 GCA_045226235.1 Anaerobutyricum sp. | reverse complement strand
CTGCTCGATGATGTAATCCGGAAGACCAAGACGCTGGGAGATAGCAAATGCGTTGGATTTTCCAGGGATTCCGATGAGCAGCCGGTAGGTGGGAGAGAGAGTTTCCAGATCAAACTCACAACAGCCGTTCTCCACGCCTGGTGTGTTCATGGCGTACATTTTTAACTCCGCATAGTGGGTAGTTGCAATGGTGCATACCCCTGCAGAATGCAGGTCATCCAGGATGGAAATGGCCAGGGCTGCCCCTTCTGTGGGGTCCGTCCCGCTGCACAATTCATCCAGCAATACCAGGGAATCCGGTTGCGCATCCCGTATGATGTGGATGATGTTGGTCATGTGGGAGGAAAAGGTACTTAAGTTAAGTTCAATACTCTGCTCATCTCCGATATCTGCAAAAATGTCAGAGAAGACAGCCAGTCTCGATCCCTCAAAGGCAGGGATATGAAGACCTGCCTGACCCATCAGCTGGAATAAACCAACGGTTTTCAGGGAGACAGTCTTACCACCGGTGTTGGGACCGGTAAGCAGGAGCATCTTGAATTCTTCCCCGATATAGATATGGATGGGTACCACTGTTTTTGGATCCAGCAAGGGGTGGCGGGCCTGCTTGATATCAATAATCCCCTCCTGGTTAAACTGAGGTTCCGAACCCATGTAATCCTTGGCGTATTTTGCCTTGGCAAAGATGAAATCCAGGTTGGTGAGAATCTTAAGGTTTTCTTCGATATCCCGGCTATGCTGGGCAGTCTGAACACTTAGGTTTTTCAGAATTTTCTCAATCTCCGCCTGTTCATCGATATCCAGCTCTTTCAGATGGTTGTTAAGATTGACTACTGCCATGGGCTCGATAAAGAGGGTAGAGCCGGAGGAGGACTGATCGTGGATCATACCCTGGAAAGTGCTCTTGTACTCTGCTTTTACCGGCACACAATACCGTCCGTTTCTCATGGTAATCAGGGCATCCTGGAGAATGGTCCGGTTGCTCTGGGAATTAATGATGGAGGTCAGTTTGTTGTGTATATCGATGTTGGTCTGCTTAATCTCCCTGCGGATGTCCCGCAGTTTTGCCGAGGCATCATCACTGATCTCATCTGCCGACAGGATACATCGGCTAATGTTCTGGCGGAGAAACTCCAGGGGCTCCAGGAGGTCAAAATATGGTGCCAGACAATCGAAAGACAGGCTTTCATCCTGCGTCTCTCCATATTCCTTTACCGTTGCGGTGATGGTAAGGATCCTGGCAATCTCCAGCAGTTGCTTCGCTGTTAATGTGGATTCAATTTCCAGGAGTCGGAGATGGGGATAAATATCCATCAAGCCCTGGAAAGAGAGAAAACCATTCTTAAAGAGGCGGGCCAAAGCATCCCTGGTTTCCTCCTGCCATTTCAGGATTTCCTGGTAATCGGTGGAAGGAAGCAGGTCTCTGCATTGCCTCTTCCCCATGGATGAGGAAGCATAGGTTTCCAGTTTCTCTATGATTTTGTCATACTCTAATGTCTTTAATACTTTTTCATTCATCGTTCTGTTCCTGTATGTTTTTGTATTTATTCAATCCGGGATCTAATAGCGGATGCGGAAGCTTTTTTCTTCCAGCGCTCCAAGAGGAGGAATATCTGTGATATCGAGGCTGCGGATCCGGGCGAATCGGTTTCCTGTCTCCACTTTCTGGATATAGAGGGCCACCCTGTGTTCGGCACCCTGTACCTCCATCTCAACACTGCCGTCAAATTTGTTCTGAATCCATCCTGTTACCTTGCACTGTGAGGCAAATGACTGACAGATGTAGCGAAATCCCACACCCTGTACTCTGCCCCGGGCGATGATGTGTTTCCGTACCATACCCTCACCTCCTTTAGAATTGAATCGGATTAATTTCCATCTGATGTTAATATTACCTATGTTGGCAACTTTGTCAAGGAGCAGCCATTTTGGCATTGTATTCGGCCTGGAAAAAGGGTATAATTCCACTATAGATTTGTTGGTTAAGCCGTCCTGGAGAGATTCGGCTTACCTTAGAAAGGAATCAGTATGCGTTATATCAACGAACTGAAAGAAGGAGATAATGTCGCGGATATCTATCTGTGCAAGATGAAGAATATCGCGAAAACCAAGGCCGGAAAGACCTATTATTCCATGATCCTCCAGGATAAGACGGGGATGATCGACACTAAGATATGGGAACTTAATCACGGCATCGAGAATTTTGAGCAGATGGACTATGTCCGTGTGGACGGGAATGTGACCAGTTTTCAGGGAAGCCTCCAGCTGAATGTACGAAGGTTACGCCGGGCTAAGGAAGGAGAGTATCTTCCGGAAGACTATATTCCCTGCAGTGATAAAGACATCAACGTCATGTTTAAGGAACTGAGTAATTATGTGAATAAGACTCAGAATATCTACCTAAGACAGCTTTTGGTCGCCATCTTCGGCGACAAGGAATTCGTGGCAAAATTTAAAGTCCACTCCGCGGCCAAACGAGTTCATCATGGCTTTATGGGAGGGCTTTTGGAACATACCTTAAGTGTAACCAAGCTATGTGATTTTTACTGTACCATGTATCCGATCCTGAACAGAGATTTGCTTATCACAGCGGCTTTATGTCATGACATCGGGAAGATTCATGAGCTTTCTTCCTTTCCGGAAAATGACTATACGGACGGAGGGCAGCTGATCGGTCACATCGTTATGGGGACCATGATGATCCATGAGAAGATAAAGAACATCAAGGGATTTCCCGATAAACTAGCCAGAGAACTGGAGCACTGTATCCTGGCTCACCATGGAGAACTGGAGTACGGATCTCCCAAAAAACCTGCCTTAATAGAGGCTCTTGCCCTGAATTTTGCCGATAATACCGATGCTAAGATGGAATCCTTCCGGGAAGCATTGCTGGAAGAAAACGGCCTAAGCGGTGAATGGAAGGGATATAACAAACTTTTCGAATCCAACATCAGAGAGACGGGGAAAACCGGAATAAAGAGACAGTAGAGCGATGGAATTAAAGAAAAACCAGGAGATACTGCTGACAATCGAAGACTTTACCAAAGATGGGGAGGGCCTTGGAAAATACCAGGGCTTTCCCTTCTTTGTAAAAGATACCGTGATTGGAGACAAAGTGATAGCAGCAGTTACAAAATTGAAGAAAAACTATGGGTATGCCAGGCTGGTAAGTATAAAGGAACCTTCCCCTTACAGGGTGGAAGCACCTTGTCCTGTGGCACGTCAATGTGGGGGATGCAAGATCCAGCAGCTTAGTTATGAGAAACAGAAGGAATTCAAGTGGAATCTGGTGGCGGGATGTCTGAACAGGATCGGTGGGTTTTCCGATATTGAGAATAAGATGGAGCCCATTCTTGCCATGGAGGAACCCTGGCATTATCGAAACAAGGCACAATTTCCTATCGGGGAAAACAAAAACGGAGAACCGGTGGCAGGTTTCTATGCAGGCCGCACCCACTCTATTGTACCCAACACCAACTGCCTGATCCAGGCAGAAATCAATCATACAATCCTGAAAATCATCCTGGCCCACATGAGAAAATACCACATTTCTCCTTATAGGGAAAAAACACAGGATGGTCTGGTGCGCCATGTGCTGACAAGGGTGGGATTTGTCACGGGTCAGATTATGGTATGCCTTGTATTAAACGGAAGTGCAGACAAATTCAGGAATCTGTCAGAACTGGTTCAATCCCTGCAGACGATTGAGGGGATGACCAGTATTATCGTTAATACCAACACAAAGAATACCAACCGGATTCTCGGTCCGGAGTGTGAGACAGTCTGGGGCAAGGATTATATCGAGGATTATATCGGGGACATCCTCTACCGGATTGGTCCCATGTCATTTTTCCAGGTCAATCCACAGCAGACAAAAGTTTTGTATTCCAAGGCGCTGGAATACGCAGACCTTCACGGGGATGAGACAGTCTGGGATATGTATTGCGGTATCGGAACCATCTCCCTCTTCCTGGCTCAGAAAGCCAGACAGGTCTTCGGTGTGGAGATTATTAAAGAAGCCATCGACGATGCCAGGATCAATGCTCAGATAAATGATTTGGCCAATGTGGAATTTTTTGTGGGAAAAGCGGAAGAGATCGTACCAGGTCATTATGAAAAAACGGGGATAAAGGCAGACGTCGTGGTGGTGGATCCTCCCAGGAAGGGTTGTGATCCGGTACTGCTTGACACCATCCTTGCCATGCAGCCTGAGAAGGTAGTCTATGTCAGCTGTGATCCCGCCACCCTGGCCAGGGATTGCAGGATACTGTGTGAGAAAGATTATGAGATCACGAAAGTGGCCGTGGTAGATCAGTTCGCACATTCCACGCATGTGGAATCAGTGGTGAAACTCACTCGAGCCAGGTCGATATGATAAAACTATTGTCAGGAAGGATGACTGCCAAAGAGAGGAAGATTAGATAGATATGAAGAAGAACAGGAAAATACTGATCGGTATCGTGGCATTTGCATTGACTGTCGCAATCCTGGCCGGCATCTGCTACATGATCAATACTTCAGTTCAAAAGCAAAACAAGACCGGCAGTACGCTGGTTCACCTTGAAAGGAAGGATTGGAATAGTGAAGTGAAAGCTGCGGTCAACGACTTGATCGACATGTATTCACCCGGCGGAGCCATGCCATCAGATAATCCTTATGCTGTTTTCGACTTTGACAATACATGCTCGATTTTTGACATGGAAGAGCAGACCGTGGTTTACCAGCTGCAGACCATGGCCTTCGAGATAGAACCGGGCCAAATGAAAGAAATCCTCACCACAGGCATACCAGATCCGGATGAAGATCTGACAGCCTATGGGATATCCGGTTCATTCAATGATCTTGCAGGAGATATTGCTTCTGCGTATTCCGTACTGTGGGATAAATACGGCCCGTTTACATCTGAAG
>JBGVCE010000422.1:0-2305 GCA_045226235.1 Anaerobutyricum sp. | reverse complement strand
TGGATGGAACGAATCTTATCAAAGATATCTCCCAGATGACTATCCAGAGCAGTAATATCTTCCCCGGCCACCCGGGCTTTCTCAATTTTATCCACTTCCTTGGATCTTCCCACATACTCCGGATCACGTCTGGAAAGAGTAAATTCTGCCAGACCCAGAGGGTTGGAACGATAGGAGGAAGTCTCTCCGGAAGGAATCAGTTCATCGGTGGTGGTGACAGAATCCAGGATCTTGGAACAAACTTTCAGCAGAATGTTATCTGTCAATGAACTCATCTCCGGCCAGGGTTTGATATTAGGCCCTGATACCAGCTCTTCTTCCGGCTCAGCCTTATTAAAACCATAGTAACAGCGGGCACGATATGCACTGTCATCAAAGGTATAAGCAGGGATATCTCCCCAGCAATCCAGCTTCTCGGCGGAAGTCAGGATGCCCTTGTTGGCAGAGGTTGCCGCAATGGATCTGGCATCCATAAGAGCAACACCGGACAGCTGCCCGTTTCCGGGTTTGGAACCCTCACGGTTGGGGAAGTTCCGGGTAGTATGTCGGATGGATAACCCGTTGTGCATAGGAGTGTCTCCAGCCCCGAAGCAGGGACCGCAGAAGGCCGTCCTTATGACAGCTCCTGCTGCCATGAGATCGTTCAGCACTCCCTTGGCTGCAAGGTCCATGAATACCGGCTGGGAGGAGGGGTAAACCGCAAGATTAAACTGATCGTTTCCCGTATCAGCTCCCTTTAAGGCATAAGCTGCCTCGATAATATTTGTATAAGTACCTCCGGAACAGCCGGCGATGATTCCCTGCTGTACCTGAAGTCCTTTCTCGGTCACCTTATCCAGCAAGGTAAGGGTTGCTTTCCCCTGGCCGATCTTCTCTGCTTCCACTTCTACCTGGCGCAGGATATCGGTCAGGTTCGCATTCAGCTCGTCGATCTCATATACATTGCTGGGGTGGAAAGGAAGGGCAATCATAGGCTTAATGGTGGAGAGATCCACATAAACTACCCCATCGTAATAGGCTATATCCGCCGGATTCAGTTCCTTATAATCTTCCCCTCTTCCATGCATGGTCAGGTAAGCCTTGGTATCCTCATCTGTTCTCCAGATGGAAGAAAGGCAGGTGGTCTCTGTAGTCATTACATCGACACCGTTGCGGTAATCTGTCTCCATGGCAGACACCCCCGGCCCTACGAATTCCATCACTTTATTCTTTACGTAACCGTTCTTAAACACAGCACCTATTATGGCAAGGGCGATATCCTGAGGTCCGACCCATGGATTGGGTTTGCCATCCAGATAGACAGCCACCACACCTGGCCGGGCTACATCGTAGGTATCCCGGAGAAGCTGTTTCACCAATTCTCCGCCACCCTCTCCGATGGCCATCGTCCCAAGAGCCCCGTAACGGGTATGAGAATCCGAACCCAGAATCATCTTACCGCAGCCGGCCATCATCTCCCTCATGTACTGGTGGATAACTGCCAGATGAGGCGGCACATAGATTCCGCCATATTTCTTAGCCGCAGACAGGCCAAACATATGATCATCATCGTTGATCGTTCCGCCTACCGCACATAGGCTGTTGTGACAGTTTGTCAGTACATATGGGATCGGGAACTTCTCCATGCCTGATGCCTTGGCGGTCTGGATAATCCCGACAAATGTGATATCGTGGGATGCCATGGCATCAAACCGGATCTTCAGCTGATCCATATTGCCTGATACATTATGAGCTTCCATGATGCCGTAGGCAATGGTTCCCTTTAGCGCCTCATTCTTATCGGCTTTCTTTCCGGTCAGTTTCTCCACTTTATCTGCTTCTGACTCTGGGACCAGTTCCCTGCCGTGAATCAGATAAGCTCCGCCTTCATATAATTTAATCATATCTATTATCCCTCCTAATAGTATTAGATGACTGATATATTTTTTGCTTTCTCATGTTTTCCCTGTCTGCTTTCCATATTGATGGTATCCTCGATGATATAGATAGGACGGTCTTTTAATTCTGCAAACAATACTGAGATGTATTCACCGATGATACCCACCACCACGAATAAAATGGCAAACAGAAAACAGATCAGGATAACGATGGTGGCATAACCACTGGGTGCGTCACGGTAGGTACACAGCGTGTAAATCAAAACCGCCAGCCCCAGCAGAGAACAGCCTAAACCGGAGTAAACCCCGAGTTTTAATGGCATGTCAGAAAATGACATGATCGTGTCTACCGAGAAGCTAAGCAGCTTCCGCATCTTATAATGCGATTTACCTCCGGCCCGGTCCCCCGCCTTGTAATTAATGGTGGT
>JBGVCE010000421.1:0-8036 GCA_045226235.1 Anaerobutyricum sp. | reverse complement strand
CAGAAACCGCGATGGCATCTATCTGGGACAGGTCTATTCCTGTCAGTTCCACTATGGCGTCTATCATGGGAAGCAAGGTCTCAGAGTGTGTCTTTTTCAGGTTCATGGTGTACTCGGCCAGAAGATTTTCTTCCTCCACCAAGGCCACACTGGCCACAAGACCGGAGCTGTCCATCGCAAGTATTCTCATGATTCTTCCTCCTTGATGGTGATCCGGCGATAATCAAATCCCCGGGTAAGATCTTTCTCGATGGTGATTTCCTTACATCCCTCAGGCAGAATTTCCTCGATCAGATCAGCCCATTCGATAAAAGTGACCCCTTCTCCATCAACATACTCGTCAAATCCTACTTCATACATCTCATCCGGATCGCTGATCCGGTACACATCGAAATGATAGAAGGGCAGCCTTCCATCCTCATAGACCTGGAGGATAGTGAAAGTGGGACTACTCACCGGGTCTTCGATACCCAGACCTTTGGCAAATCCCTGGGTGAAAACGGTTTTCCCCACACCCAGATCACCATAAAGGCAGTAGACCTCCCCGGCTTTTGCTTTCTGTCCGTATCGGTATCCGCATAAAAAAGTATCTTCTGCTGAATAACTCTCTATAATCATACCATTACTTTCCTGTCTGAATCTTTTCCCTCAGGAAGGCGATGATCTCATCCTTCTGATCACCCATATCCTTGGTAGGGATAATCCATGCATTGTTCTTGCCTGTATAGACCACAAGGGATGATTTCAGCACCATCAGTTTTCTCACATATTTCCACTCTACATCCACAGCTTCTTTATCAAGCTTCAGATGAAGGCCCTCTTCATCCAGCATATAGTGGAATACCTGCTGGAAAACTTTACTGTTATTCTTAATTCCTTTTGTTTTGGTTGCAATAATAAAGGGGTAATACAGGAGAATCAGGATACCAAGCCCGATTGTTACTCCCATGCTCATCCCATTCACTCCTGAAAGAGCAGAGTATATAATAAAGAAGATTGCCATTGCATTTACCAGCAGAATCGTTGGTCTGCGGTACTCATGGGCGAGTCTGAAATTACGCAGCTCCTGCTCCGTTATCTCCGCATCAATCTTATAATGTCTGCCCACCGGGACTCTTTCTTCTGAGTTGCCCTCACTGGTCTTCCCTGAAGGTTCTGTGTCCTTCGGGGTATCGTTTTTTTTCTTTTCAGGCTGTAAC
Organism: Anaerobutyricum sp.; assembly: GCA_045226235.1. Classification (GTDB taxonomy): domain Bacteria; phylum Bacillota; class Clostridia; order Lachnospirales; family Lachnospiraceae; genus Anaerobutyricum. Next base: position 6,837 of record JBGVCE010000421.1, on the reverse strand, counting down.
TGATCTTCCAGAGTATTCTCTTCATCCAGATCAGACAGCTTAATATTCTTAATCTTGTCGAATCCTTCCATCTTACCCTCCTGTTGTTTATCCCTTCATGGTAAGCTGAATCCTTTTCTTCTTCAGATCCACACTCATTACCTTCACCTCTACGATGTCACCGACACTGACCACCTCAAGAGGATGTTTGATATATTTGTCACTCATCTGAGAAATATGCACCAGCCCGTCCTGGTGAACACCTATATCGACAAAAGCGCCGAAATCGATGACATTCCTTACGGTTCCTTTAAGAACCATCCCTTCCTTCAGGTCTGCCATGTCCAGCACGTCGGTTCGAAGAATAGGTTTTGGCATGTCATTTCGGGGATCTCTCCCCGGTTTTTCCAATTCATCTATAATATCGTTCAGAGTCATGATGCCGATTTGTAATCTCTCAGCCATCTCCTCACGATTCTTTATCTTTTTACCCAGAGTCTTCAGCCCTCCATGGGAGAGATCTTCCCCGGTGTAACCCATATATTCTATGAGCTTTCCGGCGGCATCGTAGGACTCCGGATGAACTGCCGTGTTATCAAGAGGATTCCTGCCCTGGGGTATCCGCAGGAAACCTGCACACTGCTGAAAGGCTTTGGGGCCAATCTTAGGTACCTTAAGGAGTTCCTTCCTCTCCACGAAGGCTCCATGCTCTTCCCGGTAATTCACGATGTTTTTTGCGATGGTCTTATTGACTCCTGCGATGTAGGATAAGAGGGATACCGAAGCGGTATTCAAATCCACCCCTACCTTATTCACGCAGTCTTCCACCACGCCATGCAGAGCTTCCTCCAGCTTCTTCTGGTTCATATCATGCTGGTACTGGCCTACACCGATGGCTTTTGGCTCAATTTTGACCAACTCGGAAAGGGGATCCTGCAGACGTCTTGCGATGGAGGTGGCACTTCTCTGACCCACATCAAATTCAGGGAACTCCTCCGTGGCCAGTTTGCTGGCAGAATAGACGGAGGCACCTGCCTCACTGACAATCACATAGGATACTTTTTCCGGAATCTTCTTCAGTAGTTCCGTGATTACCTGTTCCGATTCCCTGGATGCCGTCCCGTTTCCCAGACTGATCAGGGTTACATGATACTTACGTATCATGTCATGAACGATCCTCTCCGTCTCCCGGATCTTCTTCTGGGGCTCCGTCGGGTAAACTACCACAGTATCCAGAACTTTTCCGGTAGCATCCACCACCGCCAGCTTACAACCGGTACGGAAGGCAGGATCCCAGCCAAGAACTGTCTGCCCTTTGATAGGGGGCTGCATCAGAAGCTGGGAGAGATTCTTCCCGAATACGGTGATGGCACCCTCCTGGGCATGGTCTGTCAGTTCATTTCTGATGTCCCTTTCGATGGCCGGCGCGATCAGTCTCTGATAACTGTCTGCAATGGCTTCCCGGACGTAAGGTTCTGTGTTAGGATTATCCCCCTGAATTAAGGTTTTATTCAAAGCATGGAGGATCTGTCTCTCCGGGGCCTCAACCTTGACGGTTAAAATCTTCTCCTTCTCCCCACGGTTGATGGCCAGAACCCGGTGTCCGCTTATCTTCTGCAGGGGTTCCCGGAAATCATAGTACATCTCATAGACAGATTCGGCCTTCTCATCCTTTGCCTTAACGATCAGATTTCCTTCTTTCATGGACCATTTACGGATGCTCTTACGGAATTCCGCATTATCTGCTATGGTCTCCGCCAGAATATCCTTGGCTCCTGCGATGGCATCTTCCACCGTGGATACTCCCTTCTCCTCATCCAGGAAAGGAAGGGCTTCCTCCTCCATACTGTGGCTGGTTTCCTGAAGAGAGAGGATGTTAGCAAGGGGCTCCAGTCCCCTTTCTTTTGCCATGGTGGCACGGGTTCTCTTTTTCGGTCGATAAGGCAGATAAAGATCATCCACCGCCACAAGGGTGGTGGCCATCTCAATCTTGTTCTTAAGTTCTTCCGTCAGTTTCCCCTGCTCTTCGATGCTCCGCATCACCTGCTGTTTTTTCTCTTCCAGGTTGCGAAGATAGACCAGTCGTTCCTGTAAATTACGGAGCACTTCATCATTAAGTGCTCCGGTTGCTTCTTTTCGATATCTGGCGATAAAAGGAATCGTGTTCCCCTCATCGATAAGGGTGACTGCCGCCTCCACCTGCTGTGGACGGATCTTTAATTCCTCCGCCAATTGTGTGACGATATTCATTCTTAACATAACTCCTTCCATCGATGCTTCTGTTATTGATTAAATAAATAATGATTAAAGGTTCTCTCCGGCTTACTGGTTTTCCCCGGCATTTTCGGACAGGTTAATCCAGCGGAGATAGGCATTGATGAATGGATCCAGATTCCCATCCATCACGCTCTGCACGTTTCCTACTTCCTGGGAGGTACGGTGATCCTTCACCATGGTATATGGCTGCATTACATAGGAGCGGATCTGGCTGCCCCAGCCGTTATCAGAGACTTCCCCACGGATTCCGGAGAGTTTCTCTCTGTTTTCCTGTTCTTTCAGAAGATAAAGCTTGGCCTTCAGCATCTGCATCGCCTTATCTTTGTTCATATGCTGTGATCTCTCATTCTGGCACTGAACCACGATTCCCGTGGGATAGTGGGTGATACGAATGGCAGAGCTGGTTTTGTTGATATGCTGTCCACCTGCGCCACTGGAACGGTAGGTATCAATCCGGATATCCTTCTCATCAATTTCTATGTTCAGGTCTTCCTCGATATCCGGCATCACATCGCAGGACACGAAGGATGTCTGCCGCTTACCGGCAGCATTGAAGGGAGAGATACGCACCAGACGATGAACGCCTCTCTCGGACTTCAGATAACCGTATGCATTTTCCCCTTTAACCTCAAATGTGATGGATTTGATACCGGCTTCATCCCCATCCAGAAAGTCCAGTACTTCATACTGGAACTGGTGGCGGTCAGCCCATCTGGTATACATGCGGTAGAGCATACTACACCAGTCACAGGATTCGGTTCCTCCGGCCCCTGCGTGTAATGTAACGATAGCATTATCCTTGTCATAATCCCCGGAAAGCAATGTCTGGATCCTCATGTTTTCGTAATCCTCGATAAACTGATCCAGCATCCCCCCGATCTCAGGGATCATATCCTCATCCTCTTCCTCCTGGGCCATCTCTATCATGACATCGATGTCATCCATGGCTGTCTCCAGTTTGTGGTAGGATTTGATGCTTTCCTTGAGAGAATTTACTTCCTTGGATATCTTCTGGGCATTCTCGGGATCCTGCCAGAAGTCCGGACTCTCCATCTGTTTTTCCAGCTCCGCTGCCAGATTCTGTTTCCGGTCCAGCTCCAGGGCCTTTTTCAGATCTGCCAGTGGTTCTTTGTATTGGTTTAATGTGAGTTTATATTGATCTAATTCAATCAATCTACACTCCTCCTTCTATTCGAAACGGCCGCAGCACTGTTTGTATTTCTTGCCGCTGCCGCAAGGACACGGATCATTGCGTCCGACTTTAGGCTGTTTCCGGCGGTAAGGTCCCTTAGCGACAGAATCGTCCTTGTTGGTTCCCGTAGCTTTCGCCACCTGTTCTCTCTCCACGTTATGCTGGATCTCCACATGCATAAGGGCAGTAACCGTATCATGAGTGATGTTTCTGGTCATCTCCTCGAACATGTCATATCCCAGGAACTTGTACTGTACCACCGGGTCCTTCTGGGCATAGGACTGAAGTCCGATGCTCTGTCTCAGCTGATCCATATCATCGATATGGTTCATCCATTTGCGGTCGATTACCTTGAGAAGGATGACACGTTCTACCTCACGGATTCCATCATTATAGATAGCTTCCTCTTCCAGATCCATCTCTTCCAGCTCTTCCGGAGAGATTCCCTGTTTGAAAGCGTCGAATTCCTGCTCTTTCTTATGATAAATGTCCATGGCTTCTTCCTGGAGTCTCTCCAGAATGCCCTGGTAATCATTATTCTCTATCTCTTCATCAGTAAAACGGATATGTTTCAACGGAATCTTATGGCGTAAGGACTCGTTAAGCTCTACGAGATTCCAATCCCTAACCGGAAGCTCCCCTGCTACCATATCCACTTCGTCTTTGACCACGTCACGGATCATACGGTAGATGACGTCACGCATGCTTTCTCCGTCGAGAACGCGACGTCTCTCCGCGTAGATTACCTCACGCTGATCATTGTTAACCTGGTCGTAATCCAGAAGGTTCTTACGAATACCATAGTTGTTATTCTCGATCTTCTTCTGAGCCTTCTCAATCTGCCTGGTGATGGTTTTATGATGAATCTCCTCATCCTCTTCGATTCCCAGATTCTTATAGATGCTCATCATACGTTCCGATCCAAACAGACGCATGAGATCATCCTCCAGGGACAGGTAGAACTTGGATTCGCCTGGATCGCCCTGTCGTCCGGAACGGCCACGCAGCTGGTTATCGATACGGCGGCTCTCATGGCGCTCCGTACCGATGATCTTAAGGCCGCCTAATTCAGCCACACCGTCCTCCAGCTTGATATCGGTACCACGACCGGCCATGTTGGTAGCGATGGTTACCGCACCCTTCTCTCCTGCGTGGGAGATGATTTCGGCCTCCATCTCATGGAACTTGGCATTCAATACATTATGGCGGATTCCCTTCTTGCTAAGAAGACGGCTGATCTCCTCGGATGCATCGATATTAATGGTACCAACCAGAACAGGCTGCATTCTCTCATGAGCTTCGATGATGTCATTGATTACTGCCTTCAGCTTAGCCCGCTTTGTCATGTAGATAGAGTCATCCTTATCCACACGGATCATAGGCTTATTGGTAGGAATCTCGACAACATCCATCCCGTAGATGTCCATAAACTCCTTATCTTCCGTCATGGCAGTACCGGTCATACCGGCTTTCTTCTTATATTTATTAAAGAAGTTCTGGAAAGTGATGGTAGCCAGGGTTCTGGACTCACGTTTCACCTTCACGCCCTCCTTGGCCTCGATTGCCTGATGAAGTCCGTCCGAATACCTTCTTCCAGGCATGATACGGCCGGTAAATTCATCGACGATAAGGACTTCATCATCCTTCACCACATAATCCTGATCGCGGAACATAAGATTATGCGCACGCAGAGCGAGGATGATGTTGTGCTGGATCTCCAGATGCTCCGGATCCGCCAGATTGTTGATATGGAAGAACTGTTCCACCTTCTTCACACCTTCGGAGGTCAGCATCACGTGTTTTTCTTTCTCATTTACCAGGAAATCTCCATCTTCCTCGATATCGATTCCCATGATGGCATCCATCTTGGACAATTCTCCGTCGGAGGTACCTTTCTGCATCTGGCGTGCCAGGACATCACAGGCACGGTACAGGTCAGTGGATTTTCCACTCTGACCGGAGATGATCAGAGGAGTTCTGGCTTCGTCGATCAGGACGGAGTCCACCTCATCCACGATGGCATAATGAAGATCTCTCTGCACCAGATCTTTCTTGAAGATAACCATGTTGTCACGAAGATAATCGAATCCCAGCTCATTGTTTGTGATGTAGGTAATGTCACAATTGTAAGCCTCCTGACGTTCTGTGGAATCATAGCTGTTTAAGATAACGCCTACTTTCAGCCCCAGGAACTCATGGACCTTACCCATCCACTCTGCGTCACGCTTTGCCAGGTAATCATTGACCGTTACGATATGAACCCCTTTTCCTTCCAGGGCGTTCAGATATGCCGGTAAAGTTGCCACCAGGGTTTTACCTTCACCGGTTTTCATCTCAGCGATACGTCCCTGGTGAAGAATGATACCGCCCATAAGCTGCACCGGATAATGTTTGAGTCCGATGGCACGGTCAGCGGCTTCTCTCACAGCAGCAAAGGCATCCACTAACAGGTCATCCAATGTCTCTCCTGCAGCCAGACGTTCCTTGAATTCTGCGGTTTTCCCACGGAGTTCTTCATCCGATAAAGCCTGCATCTGCTCATCAAGAGCCAGAATCGCATTCACACTCTTCTGTATTCTCTTTATTTCTTTCTCGCTTTTATTACCAAAAAGCTTATCCATGAATCCCATAGATCAACCTCCTAATTATGATGTTTCCCTCCGGATCACACTTCCGGAAGCTTCAAAAATATCTAAAAAAGGGCAGACTTCCCCTATATAGACATACGCATACAAAGTACATTGTAACATCAATTATTTTCCATTGCAAGGTATTGATATAGAAAAAAGGCACCATAAAAATGGTGCCTTGGTATATCCGGTGTATCTATGAATTAAAACTCGGGCTCGATAAGTCCGTAGGTTCCGTCTTTTCGTTTGTAAACTACATTAACCTCAAAGGTCTCGGAATTGCGGAATACAAAGAAGCCATGGCCCAGAAGTTCCATCTGGATACAGGCCTCTTCCACATCCATAGGTTTGATGGCAAAACGTTTGCTTCTGGAGATTACGATGCTCTCAGGAGCTTCCACATCTTCATCCATGAAGCTATCGGAAAACTGTCCGCCCCCCTTGCCGGTGTGGGAGATCTTTGTTTTGTATTTGCGGATCATTCTCTCTAAAATCTCAACGACCTTCTCGATAGATACATACATATCCTTGCTGGCCTGCTCTGCACGAAGAATATTTCCCTTCATAGGGATCATGGCCTCCACCTTCTGCTCTTCCCTCTGAAGGGATAAGGTGATCTGGACCTCTGTATCTTTCGTAAAAAACTTATCTAACTTTGAAAACTTAGAATTGATGGCTTCTTTTAATCCATCTGTAACTTCGAGATTCTTCCCGTAAATTGAATAACGCATATACAACACTCCTTCTTTTTACACATTT
>JBGVCE010000420.1:0-3406 GCA_045226235.1 Anaerobutyricum sp. | reverse complement strand
CCGGCTCCAATGCCACCACCTTCACGCTGGCCTTCTGTGCCTTCAGGTATTCGCCAACGCCAGTCAGGGTGCCGCCGGTTCCTACACCGGCGATAAAGATATCCACCTGCCCGTCGGTATCCTGCCAGATCTCCGGGCCTGTGGTAACCCTGTGAGCAGCTGTGTTGGCGGGGTTCACAAACTGACCCGGGATAAAACTGTTTTCATACTCTTCAGCCAGTTCTTCTGCTTTTTCAATGGCTCCTGTCATACCCTTCTTGCCATCGGTGAGGACGATTTCCGCGCCATAGGCCTTCAGGATATTTCTGCGTTCCAGACTCATGGTTTCCGGCATGGTAAGAATCAGGCGGTATCCTTTAGAAGCACAGATGGATGCCAGGCCGATTCCCGTGTTGCCGGAGGTAGGTTCTATAATTACAGAATCCTCATCCAGCAGTCCTTTCTGCTCCGCATCGTGAATCATGGATCTAGCCACGCGGTCTTTCACACTGCCGGCAGGGTTAAAATATTCTATCTTAACCAGGATCCTGGCTTCCAGTCCCAGCTCCTCTTCTATATTACATACCTCCAGCAAGGGGGTATTGCCTATTAGTTCTTCAACACTCTTGCATATGTTGCCCATGTTAATCTCCTCCTATCATACCGGGAGTCTCAGATCTTCTACGCTGTCCAGGGCTTCCATCAATTCTGCCTTATACTGTTCCATTCTCTTCCGGTCTGCTTCTGTCTTATCGATCCGGTGAGAGACCATCCACTTAATGAGTCGGGTGTAACCGACTACTTTGACTTTATTCTCCGTATCCAGGACGACTTTCTTGGCAGCGGGATCATTCTCCTGCTCCAGGGAGTAACCCAGATACCGGGCCAGGGATTTTAACCAGAAGTTTTCGCAGACATCCTCCGGAAGACCAAAGAATTCCATGGTTTCACCAGGGCAGTTTTCTCCGAATCCTACGTAGGCGGCAAACATGTTGGCCAGCTCGAAGATGGGGTCTCCGTGACAGAGGGTGTCCATGTCGATGAGCAGGGTTTCTGATCCCTGCTGCATGATATTATTGAGCTGAAAATCTCCATGAAGCATGATATCACTGTCAGGGATGTTGGTTAAAATCCTTTTCAGTTTTTCAATCTTATCTGCCGGCAGCAGACCCTCGATCATATCTGCCCAGCCCAGAACTCTCCACTTCATATCGGGTATATTACTATCGTCCACCTGAACATTATGGACCGTCTTTAATAACTCGACGGACCGTTCCACGCACTCGTCAATCCGGGAAGGGTCTTTGGTCATAATCTCAGAGAAAGAAGCAGCGTTCAGCAGTTCAAATACAGAGCCAAAATACTCTCCCACTTTTACCACATCGTAGGATATGGCAGTAGGCACGCCCAGGATAAAGGCCGTGCGGGCCAGTTCTCTCTCTTTATGGATTTCCGCCAGACTGTCGGGATTCATATACACCTTGATGATCGTTTCCTGGTCCAGACGGTAAACTCTTCCCTTAGCGCCGGCACCGATCATCTCGCATCCGTCCACGGAAAGACGGCGGTAGGCTTTCTCCACAGGCATCATCATGGTAAATCCGGTCATTTCCAAAATATCGTATACTTCATTGGAGGCATTGATAATCTTTAACTGGCCGCACTTCTTCCGCAGACGGAGTATAACGCGCAGGCCGGCACTGGAAACATACTCCAGTTTTTCCGCATCTAATACTATGCTGTCATAATCATAACCGGAACAGGTGGATAATAACATCTGTTCTACCTGTGCCGAATTATTGGTATCGATTTTGCCTTCCAGTTCAATAGTCAGAGTTCTGTCTGTCATTTTTGCATTCATAATCTAATCCTCATTCTTCATACTATCTTCATCACATTTATCAGCAATATCCAGGCAAGGCCATAGTAAGTGACCACGGCAACCAGGTCATTCACCGTGGTAATCAGGGGGCCGGAGGCCACTGCCGGATCCACTTTAATCTGGTGGAAAAACATGGGGATCAGGGTCCCCACCACACTTGAGATGATCATGGCTATCATCAGGGAGAATCCTACGCATCCGGATATCATAAACGCATGGATCATAGTGTTATGTTTAAAGAAGAAAATGTACAGTCCGATAAAGACGAAGGCCAGAAATCCCAGGAATAATCCGTTGGATAAGCCTACACGCATCTCTTTAAATACCAGACCGAATTTCTGCTTTCCGGTAAGATTCTCGTCCATAAGGACACGAATGGTTACAGCCAGGGACTGGGTTCCTACATTTCCTGCCATATCCAGGATCAGGGACTGGAAACAGATGACGATGGGCAGAACGGCAACCACCGCCTCAAAGACGCCCACCACCGAGGAGACCGCCATACCTAAAAAGAGCAGGATGATTAGCCAGGGAAGGCGTTTCTTCATACTCTCTACCGTGGTCTCTTTCAGATCCTCTTCTGCGGTCAGACCAGCCAGCTTAGCATAGTCATCACCCATCTCATCATCCACTACTTCGATGATGTCCTGGGCGGTCACGATACCCACTATGGTTCCGTCTTCCGAAAGCACAGGAATAGAATCCTCCTCGTAGTCCTTGATACGTTCGATACAGTTGCTGATCAGCTCATGATCATACACATAGGGGTAGGAAGTGGATATAATATCCTCCAGGTCATCCTTCTCCCTGGCGATGATCAGATCCTTAAGGTCGATGGCCCCGTAGAAACATTCCTTCCCGTCCAGAACATAGATGGTGGAAATGTTATCGTTATCCCCGGCCTGCTTAATCAGCTCGTGCATCGCCTGGCGGACCGTCAGGTAACGGTGGATTACGATATAATTGGTGGTCATGACACTACCGATTTCTTCCTCATCGTAGGACATGATCATCTGAATATCACGCCCGGCCTCGGCATCCAGCATCTGCACCAGCTTTTCCTGGGTGGAATCATCCATTTCCTCCAGGATATCTACCGCATCGTCCGAGTCCATGGCGGAAATCAGCCGTGCCTGGTCCTCCAGGGAAAAATCCTGGATATAGATCTCGGGATCCTCAATGAATACGAAGATTTCAGCTACTCTGTCCATCCCCAGGATGGGGTAGATCTTCTGACGTTCTTCACGGGATAGCTGTTCCAAAGCACCGGCGATATCATTATCATGGTAATCGTCTAGTCGATCCAGTAATTCATCTTTGGACAAGTCACTGCGTATGATCTCCAGCAACTCCTCCACATAACCGGGTTCTTTCAAAATCTCTTTATCCATTTATATCCCCCCTTGTTGATACGATGCATTTTCTATAATGTATATTATTATTTATAGAAAACCAGTTTATTAGAAACCATTCCTTATAAATAATACCATAATCTTCTGAAAAATGGTACTTTGTAGTTCATTGTTAATAATAATTGTACGCATA
>JBGVCE010000419.1:0-7124 GCA_045226235.1 Anaerobutyricum sp. | reverse complement strand
GATCAGTAATACCTGCGGGGGCTATAGCTTCTATAAAGATGCCAAGCTTCGGCGTATCACCAGATTCCGATACAATGATGTACCGGTTGACAATGGCGGCAGATGCTTCTATATCTGCGACGGAGATAAGGTCTGGAGCCCGGCCTTTCTGCCTGCTAAAACACCTCTTGATGACTACCGCTGCCGGCATGGCCTGGGTTACTCTGTTTTCGAGGGGAAGAAAGACGGACTTCTGGCAGAGCTGACCGTGATGGTACCACTGCAGGCTGATCTGGAGCTTAGCAAGCTTATACTGAAGAATGAGACCGGAGCGGAGAAAAAGATTACACTGTATTCCGCAGTGGAATGGTGCCTGTGGAACGCGGTAGATGATTCCACCAATTTCCAGCGCAACTGGAATATCGGTGAGGTTGAGGTGGTGGACAGCACGGTTTATCATAAGACCGAGTACCGTGAACGCCGTGACCATTATGCTTTCTATTATGTAAATGCACCGATTGCCGGTTTTGACACAGACAGGGACACTTTCCTGGGAAAATTCCGTGGCTGGGATGCGCCCCAGGCAGTGGAGCAAAGGACATCCTATGGCAGCCTTGCCTCCGGATGGGCCCCCATCGCAGCCCTCCGTCTGGATATTAGCTTAGCCCCGGGAGAGGAAAAAACCTTCCTGTTTGGTCTGGGCTATGTGGAAAACCAGCAGGATAAGAAATTTGCTGCACCTGGCATTATTAATAAAGAAAAAGCTCTTTCTATGCAGCAAGCCTTTTCCGGGCCGGATCAGTTTGATGCAGCGCTGGCTGAACTTAAAGATTACTGGGAAGGCCTGCTTTCACGTTTTACGGTTCGTAGCAGTGAAGAGAAGCTTGACCGTATGGTTAATATATGGAATCAATACCAGTGCATGGTTACATTTAATATGAGCCGCAGTGCTTCCTATTATGAGAGTGGAACCGGCCGGGGCATGGGTTTCCGCGATAGCTGTCAGGATCTTCTGGGCTTTGTTCATCTGATTCCCGAGCGGGCCAGAGAACGAATCATCGATATCGCTTCCATCCAGTTTTCGGACGGCTCTACATACCATCAGTATCAGCCGCTGACCAAGCGCGGTAATGCTGACGTGGGATCCGGGTTTAACGATGATCCACTGTGGCTGATTGCCTGTACCTGCGCCTATGTCAGGGAGACCGGAGACTTCAGTATCCTGGATGAACCCACACCTTTCAACAACGAGGCGGGCACAGAGGTTCCCCTCATGGAGCACCTGCGCCGCAGTATTAATTATACGATTTCCAATCTGGGTCCTCATGGACTGCCCCTGATTGGCCGCGCAGACTGGAATGACTGCCTGAACCTGAACTGTTTCTCCAACACCCCCGGGGAGAGCTTCCAGACCTGCGCCAATTTTGAAAGCGGCAAGGCGGAGAGCGTGTTTATTGCCGGCATGTTTGTGAAGTACGGAAAGGAATATGCGGAACTTTGCGACAGGATTGGATTGAAGGAAGAAGCAGTACAAATCCGTGAAGCGGTTGAAAAGATGGAAACTTCTGTCATGGCCCATGGTTGGGATGGTGCCTGGTTTAAGCGGGCTTACGATGCATTTTCCAGGCCAATCGGAAGCAAGGAGAATGAGGAAGGCCAGATCTATGTGGAGCCCCAGGGTTTCTGTGTTATGGCAGGAATCGGTGGCGAAGAGATTGGAAAACAGGCTTTGCGTTCTACGAATGACCTGCTGGGTAATGAATATGGTATCGAAGTCCTCTATCCATGCTACAGCGAATACCATGACTATCTAGGTGAGATTTCATCCTACCCGCCCGGTTACAAGGAGAATGGTTCCGTCTTCTGCCACAATAACCCCTGGATTACACTGGGATATTGTACTGTTCACGATGGGAACGGGGCTTTTGACCTGTATACCCGCCATGCTCCTTCTTATATAGAAGATAAGAGTGAAATCCATCGTACCGAACCTTATTGCTACAGTCAGACCATTGCCGGCCGTAGTGCACAGAACTTCGGGGAAGCCAAAAATGCCTGGCTGACCGGTACGGCAGCCTGGTCCTTTGTGGCGGCAAGTCAGGGCATCCTGGGTATCTGCCCGGATTATGACGGTCTGGTGATAGACCCCTGCCTGCCGGATAAGATGGATGGCTACCGGCTGTCCCGCCTTTTCCGCGGCACCTGTTATGATATAAGAGTTCGCCGGGGAGACCAAAAGGGCATGATGGTGGATGGACATCCTGTTGCAGGAAAGACAGCACCTCTGACAGAGGCAAAAAATTGTAAAGTAGAAGTAATCATATAATACTTGAGATATTTATCATATATTATTAAGATCCTCCTCATAGAAAGAATCCTGTCAGGGAAACTTTCAAGATCAAGTGAAATAATACACAACTACCCCCTCTGGGCTTTATGGTTCATAGGGGGAAGTTGCTTTTCGGGAGATATAGAACAAATCCGAAGATCCGCTTCTGTGGAATTCTTTCGGAGGCTATGGTAGAATTAATACAACGATTTTGGTTATAACATATAGTATAAGCAGGAAAGAAGGGGAAAAAATGGGATTAAATGATACACCGTCATCTGAGAGAGTTCACATCGGATTTTTCGGGAAAAGAAATGTGGGGAAATCCAGCGTGGTTAATGCGGTCACCGGCCAGGAACTTGCTGTGGTGTCCGAGATAAAGGGGACCACGACAGACCCGGTTTACAAAGCCATGGAGCTTCTCCCTCTGGGTCCGGTTATGATCATAGATACGCCGGGAATCGACGATGAGGGAATGCTGGGGGAAAAGAGGGTCAGGAAGACCCGTCAGATTCTGAACCGTGCCGATATCGCCGTTTTAGTAACAGATGCCACCAGGGAAACAGACCAGGTGGAAGAAGATCTTCTGGCCTTGTTTATAGAGAAGGAGATCCCCTATGTTATCGTCAGGAATAAATGGGATCTTCTTTCAGAGCCCTTCGTCGGAACCGGGCAGGAATGTCCTGTCAGTGCTCTTACCGGAGAGGGGATCCATGCCTTGAAGGAGAAACTTGCCCACCTGGTAAATACAGACGCTAAAAATAACCGGATTGTGGGAGATTTGCTGAATCCTTCTGATGTGGTGGTTCTGGTTGTTCCGATTGATAAGGCGGCACCCAAAGGAAGGCTGATTCTTCCACAGCAGCAGACCATTAGGGACATCCTGGATGCCGGGGCGGCTTCATTGGTGGTGAAAGAAACAGAATTTAAAGGTATACTGGACAGCATGGGGAAAAAACCGGCTATGGTCATTACGGACAGCCAGGTTTTCGCCAGGGTATCTGCAGAGACTCCGGAAGAGATTCCCATGACCTCCTTCTCCATCCTCATGTCCAGATATAAAGGATTTCTGGAGGAAGCGGTCCGGGGAGTAACGGCCATCAGCAGTCTGAAAGCCGGGGACAAAATCTTGATTTCCGAGGGCTGCACCCATCACAGGCAGTGTAATGATATCGGCACTGTTAAAATCCCGGGATGGATCCGTAGATTTCTGGGAGTTCCGGTTGAGTTCGAAACTACTTCCGGCAGGGAATTCCCGGAAGACCTGTCAGGTTATTCCCTTGTCATACATTGTGGAGGCTGTATGCTCAACGAGCGGGAGATGCGTTTCCGGATGAAATGCGCCCAGGACCAGAAGGTGCCTTTCACCAACTACGGTATCTGCATCGCATACATGCAGGGAATCCTGGAGAGAAGCACCAGGATGCTGCCAACCATATCCACATATCTCAAGCAATAATTCTAATGGGAAATGTAACATTTTCTTCATAAAGTCCTAATAGATAAATGTTGAATTTTTGATGATTAAGGAGTATATTATAGGTCAGCGTATTATCAAAGTAACAGAAAGAAGGGATGCATATGAATTGGAAAAAAAGAATATCTATTCTATTGACGATTCTGCTTGTCCTTGGAACCGCCATCTATCCTTTTGATACCAACCGTGCATTTGCAGAGATGGTTGAGAATCAGGAACAGTCATCAGAACCTGCAACAAGCTCTGATGATAGTGGCCAGGGGTCCTCGGAGAAGGAAACATCCTCTTCGGAAAGCGGAGATAGCGGCAGTTCCTCCTCCGATAGTTCGGCAGACTCAGGCTCCTCAGAAGCTTCCGAGGCTTCTGAACCCTCCACGGATTCCGGGGAATCGGAGACCAATACAGCTTCCGATGAGAAGAGTTCAACCGATACACCGGCTGACACTTCGAAAGAAGACAATACCGACAAAGGAAAAAAAGAAACGGAAGAGACAGCAGATGCTGAGTCTGATGATGAAGAAGAGAAAGAGGAAGTCTCAGAAGCCATCTCTAAAAAAGTGGTTAAAGATGATTCTAAGGGGAGAGATTATTCTGATCTGGAGATTGTTTCCAGCGGGAATACCACCTTTACCATCGTTTCTGTTTCCCGGGATGAGGAGACCATCAATAAAAAATTAAAGATACTGAAGAAGAAAAAGAAAGTCCTCGTGGAAAAAAAGAAAAAGGTTTGTGCCAGACTGGCTGCAGATCTGAAAGAAGCAGAAGATATCCAGTCCGTCTATGATATGATCCTCGAGGCAAAGCCCGGTACCAGTAATCCGGAATACTATCTGACCGGCTGTATAAGGGTGGGCACATACGCTCCCAAAACGGACAGAGTGAAAGGACTGGATGAAAAACTCAATGATCTGGCCAGGACCTATCCCAATGATCATCTGTCCAAATGGGTTGATCAATATACCACAGAGTACCAGCCCCAGGCTGTCTGGATCGATGAGATTGAGTATAATATCGATTCAGAGCATCAGATAGAGAATGCATCCTACTCCAACGCAGATATAATTCTCCGGAATATGGCAAAATACTGTCAGGTGGCCATCGCCTCAGATCAAGAGATGATTGGGAATATTAAGCTTCAGATCAAAGATGTAAAAGAGCACATCAAGACCCTGAAGAAGATCAAGGCAGCAAATACCATCCAGCTGGATTCCAGGCTGGTGGAATACAAGGAGGCCATTCCCGATCAGGCGGTGGAATTTCTGAATGCAGTTGTGGCAAAGGAAGGGACTCCCTATGTGTGGGGGGCCTCCGGTCCCAATGCTTTTGACTGTTCCGGATTAGTCAGTTACGGACTCAGGGAATGCAAGGCGGTTAGTCCGGGATTCCGTTGGACATCCTACGATTTTGCCGGACATTTAAAATCCATCCCCTTTGAGGAAGCCGTGCCTGGTGACCTGGTGTGGAAACATGGCCATATCGCCATATATATTGATGAAAATACTGTATTTGAGGCCCCGTATACCGGTGCCAGAATCCGGTTTACTTCCTGCGATGTAGCATCCAGATTCTCCAGGGTGCTCAGATGGTGGGAGGAAGAAGAGTAAGAAGGGGCTGTTAGATTAAATGGGAACGATTAATGAGATTGCCAAAAACATGGAAAGCAACAATCAGCCGGCATTCGTGGAAAATGACCGGGATAAGCTGATTGTACGGACCAGCATCATCGGGATTGCGGCTAATGTAGCATTGGCTGCATTTAAGGCCTTTGTGGGGATTATCACCAATTCCATAGCCATCACCCTGGATGCCGTGAATAATATATCGGATGCGGCTTCCTCCGTGATCACCATCATCGGAACCAAACTGGCGGGGAAGGATCCGGATAAAAAGCATCCTTTCGGTTATGGCCGGATTGAGTACCTGACGGCGATGATCATAGCTGCCATCGTGCTGTATGCAGGAATTACTTCCCTGGTGGAATCGGTGAAGAAAATCCTTCATCCCGAGATTCCTAATTACACAGGCCCTTCCCTGGTTATTGTGGCGGTAGCCGTAGTGGTAAAGATTATTCTGGGCAGATATGTTAAAGGAGTCGGTCAGAAAGTAGACTCGGATTCTTTGATCAATTCCGGGGAGGATGCCACTTTGGATTCCATCATCTCTGCTTCTACCCTTGTGGCAGCGCTGATTTTCATGTTTACCCACATATCTTTGGAATCCTGGCTTGGTGCAATTATCTCCATCGTAATCATCAAATCCGGAATCGATATGATGAGGGAAACCATTTCCCGTATCCTGGGAGAAGGCGTGGACGCGGAACTGGCCAGGGCAATTCGTAATACTGTGCTGGAATTCCCTGCCGTTTATGGTGTGTATGATCTGGTGATCACAGATTACGGTCCCAATTATTATCATGGATCTCTGCACATCGAGATCCCTGACACCTGCATTGCAGATGAGATTGATGAACTGCTGCGCCAGATACAGATGAAGGTCTATGAGAAGAATAATGTTGTTCTGACAGCCATAGGAATATATTCCATGAATACAAAAGATGATCTGGCCCATGAGATTCAGAAAAATGTATCAAAGATTGTCCTGGGGATCGATCATGTACTTCAGATTCACGGTTTTTATCTCGATGAAGAAAAGAAAACAATCCGCTATGATGTGGTGGTAAGTTTCGACTCTCCGAACCGGACAGAGACCTATCATAAGACCATAGAAGAAGTTCAGAAAGCATATCCGGAGTATAGGATTTACGGCGCTCTGGATACAGATTTCAGTGAAGCCTGATCTATGCAATACCGATAAGGGAAAAGAAGTTTCTCAAAGTTAATAAGATTAAAAAGGCCATGTGTATGTTTCCGCTTTCGAAGGAAACATGCACATAGCCTTTTTTATTCGACAACTAATGGTTGTGACGATTTTCCAATCACTTATTTAAACCGGCTTTTCTTAAAGAAATGATTGATGACACCGCCAACTGCCATAATGATAATTCCGAAGAGAAGGACTCTTTTGGCGGCTTCCTGGGGAATCATACTTTTGGAACCGATGGAATCGGAGTAGAAGGTCAATTCATATTCAATCTCAACCGGATCCCCCATAGCAGTGGTATCACCGATCACAGGGAAAGATTCGTCCATGACAGGAATGGGAATCAGAAAACGGGAGTTACCGCCGTCTTCGGATAGATTATTATAGGTCTTTCCACCGACAATCATGTAATCGTAATAGGTAGAACTCCAGATCAATTCGGCATATGCTTTTCCTTCTTTCACCACCAGAAGGGTGGGGGAGCTGATGCTTGCACGACCGCTGCCGCCTGTCATATTC